>JBLMZZ010000073.1:0-13707 GCA_050259095.1 Omnitrophica WOR_2 bacterium
CAGTAGTTTATAGAAGCACTGCTAAAGAAAATGATCTTATCTGTGTTAGTGGTGACCTTGGTGCTTCATACATGGGTCTTTTAGTCCTTCAAAGAGAAAAGGAAGTTTATAAAGCCAATCCTGCAATGCAACCGGAGCTTGAAGGATATGATTACATACTTGAGCGTCAGCTAAAACCAGAGCCGCGCACTGATGTTGTGCAAAAACTCAAAGATGCAGGTATCTTGCCAACCGCTATGATTGATATCAGCGACGGACTTGCCAGTGAAATACTTCATATATCAAAGGATTCAAAGCTTGGTTGCCGCATCTTTGAAGAGAAAATTCCTATTGATGTTGTAACAGCTGATGTTGCTGCTGAATTTGAAATGGATCCTACTACTGCTGCCATGAATGGTGGTGAAGATTATGAGCTACTCTTTACAATAAATCTGAATGATGTGGAGAAAGTTAAATCCATTAAAGGAATTTCAATCATTGGACACATGACTTCACATGATGAAGGTGAATATCTTGTAAGTCGCGGAGGAAGTATGTATCCAATCACTGCTCAGGGGTTTGAACATCTGAAGAGCTAAAAGAATTTTACAGGTATGAGCAATCTTGATCTTATCTTGAAGACGCTTCCCGGAGCACCGGGTGTTTATCAGTATTATGATAAGGAAGGCGTTCTGATCTATGTTGGTAAGGCAAAAAATCTCAAGAAAAGAGTTTGCTCCTATTTCAATAAAGACAATTCTTTAAGTGGCAAGGTCAGAGTGATGGTATCAAAGATTGCTGATATCAAATGGATTGTTGTAAAGAGTGAATTTGATGCACTATTACTTGAGAACAACCTTATTAAAGAGAACAAACCTCGTTATAATGTAATGCTCAAGGATGATAAGACGTATCCCTGGATTTGCATAAAGAACGAACATTTCCCGCGTATCTTCACTACCCGCAATCTTGTAAAAGATGGAAGTGAGTATTTTGGACCATATGCATCAGGCAAAATGATGCATACTCTTTTAGATCTTATTCGCCAACTATATCCCCGACGTACCTGCACACTCAACCTTACCGAGAAGAATATTAAAAGTGGTAAATTTAAAGTGTGCCTCGAATATCATATTGGCAATTGTCTGGGTCCTTGTGTCGGGAAGCAATCTGAAGAAGATTACATGGTCAATATCAAAAGCATCAGAGACATCATCAAGGGTAACACCAGTCAGGTTATATCACAACTGAGCTCCAGGATGAAAGAATATGCTTCGGAGTTTCAATTTGAGAAGGCTCAATACCTTAAAGAGAAATTAGATATACTCGACCGATATCAAAGTAAATCAACAGTTGTTAATCCGTCAATCAGCAATGTTGATGTATTCTCTCTATCGGAGGATGATCAATCAGGTTATGTTAATTTCCTAAAAGTTGTGAATGGAGCTATAATTCAATCGCATACTATAGAGATTAAAAAGAAGCTTGATGAAACGGCCGAAGAATTGCTTTCCGTTGCTATTGCGGACTTATATACACGCTTTGAATCAGATTCAAAGGAGATCATAGTACCTGTACAACCTGATTTTGAAATCCCGGGAGTAACATTTACTGTTCCTCAGAGAGGTGATAAAAAACAGCTGCTTGAATTATCGGAGCGTAATGCAAAGTACTATCAGATTGACAAGCAGCGTCAAAAGGAATTAGTAGATCCCGACCGCCGAACCAACCGGATATTAGAGACAATGAAGAAAGATTTACGGTTAAAATCATTGCCTGCCCACATTGAGTGTTTCGACAATTCAAACATACAAGGGGCTTATCCAGTTGCTGCAATGGTTGTTTTTAGAAATGGACGTCCCGAGAAGAAAGACTACCGACACTTTAATATCAAAACGGTAGAAGGTCCAAATGATTTTGCCTCCATGGAGGAAGTCATCTTAAGGCGCTATACCAGGTTAATGGACGAAGAAAAAGAATTGCCGCAGTTAATCGTTATTGATGGTGGGAAAGGACAGTTAAGTTCAGCATTTGCCAGTATAGAAAAACTTGGACTTCAAAACAGCATTCAATTGATAGGTATAGCAAAGCGACTTGAAGAACTCTATTTCCCGGGCGACCCAATGCCTTTATATCTCGATAAAAAATCAGAGACATTAAAAGTCATTCAGCAAATGAGGGATGAGGCACATCGTTTTGGTATAACACATCATCGTAAGAGAAGAGAAAAAGGAACCATCAAAACCGCTTTAAATGAAATTGAAGGAATAGGACAAGCCACTTCTCAGACTCTTTTAAGGGCACTTAAGTCAGTGAAAAAAATTAAAGAATCAAATATTGAAGAGCTAACAAGCGTTATAGGCAAATCTAAAGCACAGATTGTTTATAACCATTTTCATCAGGATCAATAAGCAATGATTGAAGAATTTAACACGGCACGATACAGAAGGGACTATATCCAGTTACAGATTGAATTACTGAAACTGCAGAAATGGATTTATGACCAGCGACTTCGTGTAGTGATTATCTTTGAAGGACGCGATACTGCCGGAAAAGGTGGTGCTATATACCGGTTCATAAGGTACCTGAATCCACGGTTTATTAGAGTAGTTGCCCTCCCTAAACCCTCAGAAATTGAAAAAGGGCAGTGGTATTTTCAAAGATATATTAAGGAACTTCCCAATCCCGGTGAAATGGTATTCTTTGATCGTAGTTGGTATAATCGCGCAGTTGTTGAACCTGTTATGGGCTTCTGTACGAAAGATCAGTATGAGTTGTTTCTGAATCAGGCACCAAAGTTCGAAGAGATGCTGATGGAAGACGGTATGATCATCATTAAATTCTGGTTCTCAATTGATATTCAGGAACAGAAGGTGAGGATTGAAGACAGAATGAAAAATCCTCTTAAGCGTTGGAAACTCAGCACTGTTGATTTAAAAGCCCAGCAAATGTGGGATGAATATACCTGGTACAAAAACCAGATGTTTCTTCGAACACATAACGACCAGAGCCCATGGGTAATCATAAAAGGAAATAACAAGTCGATTGCCAGGATTGAGGCAATGCGTTATGTGCTCTGGAAGATAGATTATCCTGAGAAAAGAAAGGCAAAAGTATCTTTTGAACCAAATTCAGAAATCATCACGTTATTCGATCCGGCTCAAATGCTAATGTAGTTGCAGAAAGAAGCGACTGATTCCTCTCTGACTTCATTAATGAATAATTTAATGGTGTCTCTTGAAGAAAGCCTTGATATTATTAACGGTATATTCAATTTCTTCTTCTGTTAACGCATAGAAGAACGGCAATCTTAGCAGAGTTGATGAATATCTTTCGGCATTGGGTAATGGTCTGTCTCCATGCTTTTCTTTAAAGTAGGGCGAATTGTGAAGTGACAGATAATGAAAGACTGCCTGAATGCCCTCAGCATTAAGTGTTGCAAGCAGTTGGTTTCTTATTTCGGGGGTCTTTACCGTTATATAAAACAGGTGTCCGTTATGACTTGCATATTCAGGTATAAAAGGCAGACTGATATGGTCTTTAAGTTCTTCACAGTTTAATTTCTCATAATAGCTTTCCCAGATCTTTAGTCGTTGCATTTGAATTTTATCAATATCTTCAAGCTGTGCAAACAAAAAAGCAGCGGTAAGTTCATTTGGAAGGAATGAACTTCCCAGAGATACCCATTCATATTTCTCAATTTCACCTCTGGCGAAAGCAGCACGATTAGTACCTTTCTCCCACATTATTTCGGCAGCTTCAATCTTGGAAGTATCATTAACAGCAATAAATCCACCCTCGCCTGATGTAATATTTTTGGTTTCATGGAATGAGAAAGTTCCAAAAGATCCAATTGTTCCGAGGGGTTTCCCCTTATATTTTGCTTCAAGAGCTTGTGCAGCATCTTCAACTACTTTCAACCCATGCTGATGAGCCAGTTCCATTAAAGGGTCCATGTTACAGGCTACACCTCCATAATGAACTACTACGATTGCCTTAGTTTTTGATGTAATTAACTCCTCTATATGATTAACATCAATATCGGGATGGCTATCCATACTGTCACAAAAAACAATTTTTGCTCCCCTCAATGCAAAAGCATTGGCAGTGGAAACAAAAGTATAAGATGGCATTATCACTTCATCACCCGGTTGAATATTGCAAAGTAAGGCTGACATTTCAAGTGCATCGGAACAGCTTGTCGTCAGTAATGCTTTTTGAATATTATATCTATTCTCCAGAAACTCCTGGCATTGACGTGTATAACTCCCATTACCTGACAGCTTTCCGGTGACAGCGGCCTGTGAAAGATGATACACTTCGCGGCCGGTAAAATGGGGTTTATTGAACGGGATATACATAGATTGCAGTTTGTCGCGCCGAAATTACTAAAAGCTAAGAGTTGAAGCAAATAGTTTGAAAGCAATTTTTGGCACAGGAATTGCAAGTATCGTGAAATATTATATAACTTTGTTAAAATTAATCAACCAAAAACGTCGAATCCATGAATCGTAGAAAATTACTTACCGCCATTATGGTAGTAGCCTGGGGTATTTTTTCATTTAATGTTGTTTCTGCCCAAACAGACTCAAAAACAACAGATTCAAAAACAGTATCAACATCAAAGACTGCTCCGTCGAAAGCTACGCCAGCAAAACCTGCGGTACCTGCTTCAAATTCGAAGAAAATAGTTCTTTCAAAACCTGCCGCTTCTTCTTCAAAACAAGGAGCAACACCTGCAAAACCTGCTGTGCCGGCTTCTGCTACAAAAAAAGATGGAACTCCTGCTAAACCAGGTCTTGGTTCTGCAAAAAATAACGCGGTTAAAGATATTTCAGGTTTTTGGCTAACTGCACAAAAAGGCTCAATAGTTGAATTTTACAAAACCGGTGATACCTATGCAGGCAAAGTTGCCTGGTCAAAAAATGCAAAGGACAAAAACGGTAAACCTTTAAAAGATGTAAATAATCCTGATAAGGCTAAGAAGAATAATGCAATTGTTGGCACAACCATGCTGAGTGGTCTTAAGTATAATGCTAAAACCGATACTTATGAAGGTGGTAAGATCTATCAATATCAAACAGGAAGATCATATAACTGTAAAGTAACACTCAACAAAGAAAAGAATGTAATGAAAATTGTAGGTGGTGTTGGCTTTATCAGTAAAACCCTTACATGGACACGTACTACCGGAATTCCCGGAAAATAATCTTTTAACCTAATTAACTCTTAAAGACAAATTGTCTCTTCCAGTATTCTTTATAATCGGACGACCCCGGACGGGTACTACCCTTCTGAGGTCGTTGTTTGATGCCCACCCAAATGTTCAGATTCCCTGGGAATGTCAGTTCATTCTTAATCTTTATCCCCAATATGGTGATTTAAATTATTGGACTAAGGAAAAAATCTCACAGTTCTATAACGATCTTATTCAGCAATGGCAATTCAGTGCATGGAATATAAATCATGAAAAGCTAAAGGCTGATTTATACGAACTGGAAGGCAAGAATGATTATGTTACTGTCTGCGAAACGGTTTATTTAAACTTTATCTCATTCTATAATAAAGAAGAGATTAAAGTAATTGGTGATAAAAATCATGGTTATACTATTTATACTGACCGACTTAAAAAGCTATGGCCAGAGGCAAAGTTTATTTATATATTGAGGGATTATCGTGATAATTATCATTCAGTTACAAAAGTAGATTTTGAGCTTCCTGTAGTTTCTTTGGTTGTTTATAAATGGAAATACTTCTATAAAAAAGCTCTTGAGGCTTCTAAAAAATATCCTGATTCATTTTACTTTATCAGATATGAAGATCTGGCTACCGACCCTCACCTTCATTTCAGTAAAATTTGCGCATTCCTCAATATTCCATATCTCCCCGAAGTCTTTGAGTTTTACCGGATGAAAGAAAAAGCATCGACAATATATCCGGATGATATTTTAGAGAAACATCATAAAAGTCTCTTTAATCCAATAAATACAAGCCGGTTAGGATTATGGAAGAAAGCAATGAATAAAAGGCAGGTTAAAATTGCCGACTATGTTGCAGGAGAATATGCAGACAGAGCAGGTTACCAGCGTGAATTCACTAAATACAATTTACTTACCGCTATTGAAGCAGCACCGGGAGTATTATATGCCCGGTTCCTTTATTTCATGACTGTTATTATTGATAAATTCCCTTATCGGTTACGTGAAAAGATCTTAAGCAAAGGACCTTTAATGCTTGCTAAAGTTTTTGGAAAGACCTTTGGCAAAAGAAGGTGATTCTAACACTTTAAGATCCTTTACAAGTCTCTTTGTCAATAAATCGGAACCTTTTATGTTAAGGTGATCGGGATCAAAGAAATAATCCGGATTATTTATAAATAGTTCATGATAATCAAGAGTTCCCCGATAAACAGAATACCGGGTTGCAATAGAATCAATTTCTTTTATAAGTTTAGCTGCAGGCACTATCTTTCGTTCTTCGTAGTTAAACTCTTGTGTCTGTGGATAACGCACTAAGACTACCTGTACATTATGCTCCTGGCAAAGATTTAGAATTTTATCAAAGTAATACTTGATTGAACTATCAAAATAAGAGTTCTTTGAAAGGATGAGTTGAGCTTTATTCCAGGCAGTCTTCTGACGGTTACTTTCATCAGCAAAATTCTTAAAATCACGATGTGGTCTAAACCCATGGTACATTTCAATATTCTTCATCTTTATCCGGTAAACTATTGAAAGCTGAATGTCTTTATAATTGCCGGCATAAGTAAAGAACATTCCTTCGAGCCATTTAAAGAGCAGACTTCTATCATGTTTTACCCTTGCGAGTTCCACATAATCAATGTACTTTATCCAATAGGAATTGTATTCATAGCGTTCGGAAATCTTTGAACCATATGAAGAAAGATCCGATTGAAGTATCAGATACTGAGGTTTCTTCCCCGATTTTTCAAGAATGTATTTCAGTTTGTAATATGACTGAATATAGTTCTCACTGGGTGACCCGTAATTAAAACTATTAGGTAGAATGTGGGTATTTATACAATTATGTGAATTACCCATAGTTAAATACTTTAAAGTATCATCATATACGGCAAACTGCTGATCCATCTTTTCATTCAGGATATTATGCACAGAAAAGGCTTTGAATGACTGGTCAAGGATTACATTAATCACAACCAGTATCCCTATGAATAAGATGAATTTTCTAATAAACCGTTTCGACATTCTATGAATATTTTGCTTTTCTCATCAATCAACTCAACACTTTATAATTGGCTCACACTCTCCCTAATTCTATTAAAATTGGAAATAAATAAACTTCTCCTGGTGTAAAACACCGAAGAGTAAAACGAAAAATACAAATCCTGAGTATAAGGTCCACCTTATAAACAAAGGCTTGGAAGCCACTTCCAGAATTAAATTCCTTTTTGAATGTAAGTATTCAGCAAGCATCAGACAGATTATCATGAGGATGCCAAAAGTAAGCTCGTTATCTCTCAATAAATACCTTAAAGTTTCACCAGTATTACTAAAATCAAATGAATTCTTTAAGAGTAAGAAGCTATCCGAAATACTGTTTGCTCTAAAGAAATAAAGAGAAAGAGTAACCATTGCAAACATATATATCAATCCAAGTGAGCTACCTAGTTTTTGGAATTTGTTAAGTCCGGTAAACTCAGAGAATTTATGTCGTGCTTTTTCAGTCACAGTTTCTACTACGAGCATTATTCCATGGAATAATCCAAAAATAATGAAGGTCCATGAAGCACCATGCCATAATCCCATAAGTACAAAAGTAATTATCAGATTGCGGTTAAAAAGACTGTATTTTACCTGATTGTTCTTAACATACGGCAATGAGTAGAGAACATAGTCGCGGAACCAGGTAGTGAGAGAAATATGCCATCTGTTCCAGAAATCTCTTAATGATTTTGCAACCAAAGGACGGTTAAAGTTTAACATCAGCTCAAACCCAAGTATTCTGGCTGATCCTCTGGCAATATCAGTATATCCGGAGAAATCACAATAAAGCTGGTATGCAAAAAGAACCGTAGCAAGTATTATCGTAATCCCGGTATGCTGAGTAGGATTTTCGTAAACATAATTGACAAACATTCCTAATCGGTCAGCAATTACCAGCTTTTTAAAGTATCCCCATAACATAAGCTTTAGTCCGCTAACCAATCTCTCCTCACTAAAAGGCAAAGATTTATGAATTTGGGGTATAAGACTTGTTGATCTTTCAATAGGACCTGCAACCAACTGAGGAAAGAATGAAACGTACAATGCAAATTTCCCCAGATGTTTTTCAGCAGGTGCATTTCCCCTATAAACATCAATAGTATAACTGAGTGATTGAAATATATAGAATGAAATACCAACCGGAAGAAGAATATTCATCACTGGGAATGAGACATCATCATTGAAAATGTGCAAAAGGTCGCCCACACTTTGCGTGAAGAAGTTAAGGTACTTAAAGCCTGCCAGCATACCCAGATTAACCAAAATACTGATTATCAGGAATGCTTTCTTCTTCTTTCGGTTCTTTTCACTTCCAAGCCTGAGTCCGATAAAGTAATCAACCAATGTAGTAAACATGATAAGTATTACGTACTCAGCCTTCCAGCACATATAAAAGAAGTAGCTGGCGAAAAGCAGTAATATCCACCTCCACTTTTCAGATATGGCAAAATACAGTGCAACGACTACGGGAAGAAAAACGAGGTATTCTATTGAGTTAAAAAGCATTATATGTCACCTATTTCGAGTGCAAAATAAAGCATTTTCAACTAATTAACGGTGGGATGACAGATAATTCCTTAATTTTACCCACTGTTATTCAAACGAGGATTCAGCAGGAGATGAATTCCATCAGTAAAATTGAAAGGTAATACTAATTAATGCAAATTACTCCCTTCTTCTTTATCATCGGCCGTCCGCGTTCAGGCACTACATTGCTTAGGCTCTTATTTGAGGCTCATCCCAATATACTCATCCCCCCTGAAAGCCCTTTTATTATTATTCTTTATAAGAAATATGGTAAGGTTACACATTGGACAGAACCCTTGTTTAATGAGTTTATTGATGACCTCTTCAAACAGCGCTATTTCGAAAAATGGTTGCTTAACAGAGAGGAGCTTTTTAATAATTTGATGCAGTTGCAGGGTGAGCATACTTTTCAGGAAGTAGTATTACAGGTTTATAAAACTTATCACTCAGTTTATGAGAAAACAGAGATCAAACTCATAGGTGATAAAAATCCAATGTACTCACTTTATGCCCATCGGATTCATAAATTATTCCCCGGGTCCCCAATCATTCATATAACACGTGACTACAGAGATAATTACCTCTCACTAGTGAATGTGAACTTCGAAGTGCCTATCGTTCCCATTGTTATTTACAGATGGAAGTATGCATTGAAGAAAATGTGGAAACTGAAGAAAGAAAATCCGGGATTAGTTTATTCAATTAAATACGAAGATCTGGTTGAAGACCCTGAAAAGCATTGCAGGTTGATGTGTGATTTTCTTGGTGTGGATTTCGACCCTTCAGTTCTTGAATTCTACAGGAAGAAGCAGGAAGCAGAGAAAGTATATGCTACTGATACCGGCGTGAAAGAGATCCATAAAAGCCTCTTTAATCCAATTTCTAAAGACAGGATGGATAAATGGCGCACTGACATGACACCACGTCAAATAAAATTAGCCGATCTTGTTGTTGGTAAAACTGCCGAAAAAGCAGGTTATGAACGAATGTATAAGAAGTTCAGTCCGGGTACTTACTTATGGATATTACCTTCTTTGATCTATGCTTCAATAATGTATAGACTTATCATGCTGGGCGATCACCTCCCCTATAGCATGCGCAATTCACTAAATAGAACACTGGGAATTTTTCTTAAAGTCTATTGGAAATTCAACAAACGCAAAATCAAACCTTTATAATTCATATTTTTGTAAACATCTTAAAATCCCTGCTCTGGCTTTATGGTTACTGAATCATTCCTCAACGGAATTATTAATGAAGAGGATACATTTAAATGTACGATCCCCGAAATTATTCAAGCACGTGCAATACTTACACCTGAGCGGATAGCTTATATATATCTGAAAGACGGTGAAGAGGATAAGGATGTTATCACCTATAAGGAACTCGACAAATCGGCAAGGATCATAGCACAACGCCTACTTGAAATCAATGCCAAAGGTGAACGGGCATTAATGCTTTATCATCCGGGTACTGATTTCATTAAAGCACTCTATGGATGCTTTTATGCCGGCGTTATTGCTGTTCCGGCATATGCTCCGCGTAAAAACCGCTCACTCGACAGAATAAAAACGCTTGTAGTTGATTCAGGTGCCACTATTGTCCTTTGTGTTACTGAAATTCATAATTTATTTGAAAGGTCATTTTCTGATTTTGAGGAACTGAAATCAATGCAATGGGTTCCAACCGACCAATGCCTTACTACTGAACCTGAAATGATTGAACTGGCACTTCCATTACCAACTGACATTGCACTGCTGCAATATACTTCCGGTTCAACAGGTTTACCTAAGGGTGTAATGGTAACTCATCAAAATATCATAAGAAACCTTGAATTTATTCGCCAATGTTTCAGTTTGAGGCCTGAAAGTGTTTCTGTTAGCTGGTTGCCCAGCTTTCATGATATGGGACTAATCGATGGAGTAATTGGTCCGTGTTATAATGGATTTACCGGAGTTTTAATGCCTCCTGTTGCATTTATTCAAAAGCCGGTCAGGTGGTTAAAGGCAATCATGAAATATAAAGGGACACATGGGGGTGCTCCAAATTTTGCCTATGATCTTTGTGTTGAAGGCGTTCAGTTTGAAGAACGTCAAAATCTGGATCTTAGTTCAATGGAAACTCTCTATTGCGGAGCAGAACCTATTCGTAAAGATACTATCGACAGGTTTATCAAAACATATTCAGAGTATGGATTTAGAGCTAATGCAATGTTTCCATGCTATGGTATGGCTGAAACAACGCTCATTATAGCTGGTCCTGAAGCCCTTCGCGGTCCTGTTTACCTGAATGTTTCAGCATTAGCATTAGAAATGAATAAAATAGTTCCGGTAAATGAGAATGAACATGATTCAAGATATCTTGCCGGAGTAGGTTATAGTTGGATTGATACTGATGTTAAGATTGTAAACCCCGATACGTTGGAATTGACCAAGCAAGATGAAGTTGGCGAAATATGGATTTCAGGGTCTATAGTCACCGCCGGCTATTGGAATAAGGAAGAGGTAACACTTAATACATTTCATGCCAGGATTAAGGATAATAGTGGCAATGAAGGTCATCGAAATTACTTAAGAACAGGCGATCTGGGCTTTTTTCACAATGGTGAATTATATATAACCGGCCGGTTGAAAGACATGGTTATCTTACAGGGGAAAAACCTTTATCCTCAGGATATAGAGTTTATTGTTGAAAAGAGTCATCCTGCCATGAGAGCGAATGCAAGTGCTGCCTTCTCAATTGAACAGAATAATACTGAGAAACTGGTCATCGTAGCTGAAGTTGAAAGGTCTTGGATTCGTGATCTTAATACTGAGGAAGTTTGCGATGCTATAAGAAACAATATAGCTGAAGAATTTGAACAGGAAGTATATGCTATTCAATTACTTCGTACTGCCAGTATCCTAAAGACTTCAAGTGGAAAGATTCAAAGAAAAGCATGCCAAAAGGCATTTCTTTCAGGCACTCTTGAAGTTGTTGGAGAAACAATTATTGATACAACAAAGGAAGAATCTGAAAATATGGTAACAAAAGATGATTTGTCGATAGTACTTGCCTGGTTGATGGCATGGATTCATTTAAAACTAAATGTTCCATTTGAAAAAATTAATCCATCTTCACACATCTCAACTTATGGATTGAATTCGATTAAAGCTATTCAGTTGCAAAACGACTTCCTTCAGAAATATGGTGTAAACATACCTCCTTATACATTCTTCGATAAAATAACCATTAAAGAACTGAGTGAAAAAGCACTAAAAATGATCATCGAAAAACAGGAAGCCTGATAATTGAAATTAATGCAACAAGAAACATCACCAATTACTTCGGGCCCAACACAACCAAGATCATTTGGCAGTGATATCATCAGTGTATTTAGCAGTAATGTCTTTACCCTCATATCAAATCTTCTCATTGTTATCTTGCTAAGCCGTAAGCTTGGTCCTGAAGGTTACGGACTTTATACTGCAGTACTTGTAGTCCCCTTACTGGTTGTAAGTTTCTTTCAGATGGGTATAAGACCAAGCACTGTCTTTATGATAGGGTCGGGCAGATACAATGCCGATCAGGTAGTATCGGCGGTTATTTCAACGCTTTTCGTTACAGGAACTGCCGGTATGGTTTTTAGTGCAATCACCTATTTGCTGATGTTTAAAACCGGTTATACAGCATTGTTGATAATACTGGCGCTCTTCACAATTCCCATGCGTTTGACTGCTATTTATGCAGGGGGAGTATTCCTGGCAAAAGAACAGATCAAAAAAGCAAACATAATGAATTGGCTAACTGCACTTTTAATGCTTGTATTTGCTGTAGTATTTGTATGGTTGCTCAAAATGAAAGTGACAGGAGCACTGACCGGGTTGTTAATCAGTAATGTAATTGTTTCAGCATACGCTGTCAGCCTTTTAAAGAAAGAATACAAGATTACCATAAACCTGCGAAATCCAATCATCATTCAAATGCTCAGGCTTGGTGTGGTGTATGCATCTTCATTTTTGATTATACAGCTTAATTACAGGGTTGATATCCTGCTGCTTCAACGGTTATCTGATACCAAAGAGGTAGGACTCTACTCGCTGGGTGTTGCTTTTGCCGAACTTCTATGGCAAATTCCACTGGCTATAAGCATTATTGTCATGACCCGAAGTGCAAATACGAAAAACATGAAACTGATGACCGAAAACACAGCTAAACTATTACGATTATCTATTATTGCCGGCATTGTTTTATCTGCATTTATATACCTTCTGGCACCTTATATTATTCCCTTAGCTTTTGGACCTGGATTTAAAGCTAGTGTGGCAATTATACAGACTATACTTCCGGGAATTATTATCCTTATAATTTTCAGAATATTAAGCGGGCAATTATCCGGTATGGGAAAACCACAAGTTGCTTTGCGAGCTTTTATTCCTGCATTGATTTTGAATGTTGCTCTCAATATAATTCTAATCCCTAAGATGGGTGGAATCGGTGCAGCTATTTCAACCAACATCAGCTATTTGGCGGGTACAATAATATATGTAATTGCATTTTGCAAAATCACAAACACTACAGTGGCACATCTTTTCCATTATTCAGCGAATGATTTCAGTTTTATAAAGAATTTTATTCAAGATAGGCTAAAACACTAATTTGCTTACTTTCTATTCAATAGGCTGCTTTTCAAAACTTTTCCATCCAATTTTTTCCTTATTTTGGCTCAATTATTGAAGTAAATACAGTATCTTTGCCGTTCTATTTTAATTTAATCTAAATAGGCTCAAAAGACTTTATTGCAGATGGATAAAGAACCTAAAAATATAATTGACGAGGTAACGCATAGTGAGTATAAATACGGTTTTTTTACTGATATCGAGATGGATACAGCCCCAAAAGGGCTTAATGAAGATATAATACGGCTTATATCAGCTAAAAAGAACGAACCCGATTGGTTACTGGAATTCAGGTTGGA
>JBLMZZ010000074.1:0-39283 GCA_050259095.1 Omnitrophica WOR_2 bacterium
TGATAAAATATTAGATGCTGCTCCAAGTGGACAAGCGTATCTGCACCAGGCTTGTCGTATAAAGAAAGAACCCGGAATTGCGAGTAGCAATGCAAGTGAAGCATATGAAATGACTACATCGGAACTGAACCCTGAAAACAGAGCATAATAAGGGTCAAATGTTTTACAGAAAAGCTCACTCGAAGTTATTGTAAAATAGAAAGTTAAAAAGAGTAAACCGTATTTAAGAATTCTTAAAAGCTTGTCGGCAGTACCTTTGATTTCGAAATTAACTTTAAGTTTTCTACCCATTCTTGAAAACCATTCAGTAAAACTACCAATTGGGCAAATGTAACTGCAGAAGAGTTTACTTATAAGTATTACAGCTACTACTAATCCTAATCCCATGAAGATTTGGGTGGTAGTCATTGAACATGCCAATGAATTACTAACAAGAAAAGAAGAAAAAGCCTGCAACCCACCAAAAGGACAATATGCTTCAAAGTCAGAAGTATAAGATCGATTAATATAAGGTCTTACTACCAGATAAAGAAGCAGAAAAAGAATAATCCATTGTGTAGCAAGGCGGTAGGGATTATGTTTTGTTTTTTTAGCCATAACTTCAAATTGTTGAGGATATGACTTCAAAAGTAAGTACATTAAATTTAATACCACGAATCAAACAGCAGGCTTAACAAGTATTTAACAATACTATTGCAGTTCTTTGAAGGTTTTATAGTCGGCTAAATTCCAACTAAGCCAATGCATATGTGGATAACCTTTGAGAAAATCTTTTTTGCGGTTAAGCAATATCTTGTTGTATTCACTAACTGACAGATAGTTATTGTAAAAATGAAAGATTTTGGCTTGTGACCTTGAAACATCCCCCACTTGTTGAGGGTTCATGATGAGTATGGGAAGGGTGCTATCATCAAGACCAACCATAAAATCAGTATGGAAAAAAGCTTTTTGTGAACGGTTGATATTAAAGCGGGCAATAATAACATCCCAATTGAAAAGGCTCAATGCTGTAAATATCAAATAAACAGCTATGCTATTTCTAATAAGCAAGAAGCGTAGTGTTTTCTTTTGATTGACCTTAATTAATACTGTAAACAATCCGTAGATCACAACAACCAGAAAAGCAAATACCCAGATTCGCTTAAATGCAAGGTTGAAATAATGCATGTACCAGAAGTTTCGGACAGCCACAGAAAAGGCCAAAAACATATTTTGAAATAGCCAGATTCTAACTAGTATTTTAAGGAGTCGGTTTCGGGAATAGAAATTGATATTTTCGCGAAAATACCACAATACCAGAATACCGGATATTATAATTGATAAAATCAGCAGCCAGGTACCTTCATGAACAAACTGTTTCAGGAATCCTCCATCCCATTTAAAATTGATCCATACATGATAGAGATCAAGAAAATTCATTACTCCTAATGCTAAATTCAGCATGATAAACATTAACAGAGCGGTTCGATACTCACTTTTCAGAGCGACAGGTGAGCCAATATACAACTTTCTCTGCCTTAGTAAGGTCTGATCTCCTTTTTCACCCGGTAATTCAAAGAACTTAGGCATAAATGAGAATAAGAGAACAACACCTGATGCAAGACCTGCAATTCCAATCCAAAATATTGGGGGTGAAATTACATTGAAAAAGCGGTTAAATAAATTATTCAAGTATCTGGTAAAATCGCCTGTTAGCTGATTATAGTAGGGACTTGCTGCAGAATAAAGTGAAACAAAAATCAATAAAATGATGATAGGTAAAATAATCAATCCTGCATATCTAAACCCTTTATTCAGTATCCTGTTCGATCCGGATATACCGTTTAATCCTTTAAAGTAATGATATGGAGAAGTAAGTCCTCCAACTGCAGCAGTTATAAAACCATTAAGCAAGACTGATAACGAAGGTGCTGCAAGGATACCTGATAACAAAATCAATGATATCACATTGACCGTTATTGAGGTAACAGACCCATAAAGCAAAACTGTGAAACCTGATATTAAAGAACCAACAATTAAAACCAGAGTCAGTGGGTTTTTTAGAGTTGATTTCTTTAAATAAAAAACCAGAAAAATGAGTATCAAATCAAGCATAAACATATTTAATCCTGCTTGCTGCTTGTGAAATAACAATGGGAAGATAACTGCCAATAACAATGGAAAGATAAGTGCTGATTTTTTCATGCTATCCAGGTTTTAGAAAAAACGCCAGGCTCATATAAAAAGTATTTACTTAAGATGATTATTTTAAGACACAATTGACATCAATTAATTAACTGAATAAAACTGTCATGTCATGCAGAATTAAAACATTTATTTATTCTTTTTCATGGTAATCCCTAAGATTTTTTTTGGAACTTTGTTTTAGTATCTGAACCATGAAACCCAACCTGAACACTTTAGTTATTTTGCCTTTCATTTTCTTTCTGATTTTTCTTTTTTCAATTCAGAAATCAAAAGCACAAGAAAATTCTGATAAACTCAGAATCATGTTTTATAACGTTGAAAATTTATTTGATCCTTTTCATGATACACTTAAGAATGATTATGAATATGTTGGTGGAGGGATAAGAGGATGGAGCTGGAAGAGATTTGATCAGAAACTTAAAAATATTTCAAAGGTTATTATAAATGCAGGAGGTTGGCAACCACCGGAATTAGTAGGTTTCAGTGAGGTCGAAAATCGTTTTGTATTAATACAGTTATTAAAGAGGACACCACTTGAAAGATTTGGTTATAAGATCATTCATGAGGAATCGCCCGACGAAAGAGGAATCGATGTTGCTTTGATTTATCAAAGAGATAAATTCAAAGAGATCAGCAATAAGGCAATAAGAGTTCATCTCACTGATTCAATAAAAACAAGGAATATACTGTATGTTAAAGGGATCTGCTTAAGCGGTGTAAATTCAGAAAATGACACACTCCATTTGTTCATAAATCACTGGCCTTCACGTACAGGCGGTCCTGCCCTTACAATGCAAAGAAGAAAAGAAGCTGCATTGACACTTAAACCGGTAATTGATTCAATCTTACTTAAAAATTCAAGAGCCCAAATAGTGATTATGGGTGATTTTAATGACGAAGCTACAGATGAAAGTCTGACCATTCATCTTGGAGTCCACAATATACTATCTGATACTGGTTTTAACCTTTATAACCTCATGTTTCCATTACTTGGAAAATGGGATACCGGCACTAATAAGTTTAAAAACCAATGGGGATTGATAGATCAGTTTATTGTTTCAGAATCATTAATAAGAGATGAAGATAAAGTAAAGTTCACCATAGAAAATACTGAAATATTAGCATTTCCTTTTCTTTTAAAGAATGATGAAAAATATACAGGAACTGTTCCTTTCAGAACTTACAATGGAATGAAATATCAGGGTGGTTACAGTGATCATTTGCCGGTAATGCTGACCTTAAAGATCAATTACTAAAGCCCCCTCATTCTGAATATTATAAAGGTGCATCCCCAACTTTTCAGCTTCCTTTGAAAATTCAGCACAATTCCGTTTACTTACTGTATTATCTGCAATAATCATGGCATTTGGGAAACAAAGTTTAATCTGTTGTAATGATATTATGGGGTTGTTGCAAAGTAAAACATAATCTGTTTCAAAAAAGGTACCTTTAACTGCCAACAAGCAATCACCGCTAATAACCACCAACCTCTTATCTTTAAAACTATAAAATTCAGGAACTGACTTACTATTATAAACTCTTTTATAATAATATTGTGAGACATTTGTTGGAATAGACAGCTTTTTTATGGCTGGTATTTTTAATCCTTTTACTTCTTTTAATCCAAGAAGTTGATAATCTGCCATCTTAATATTACCACCTAAAATTGAATCAGTAAGTATAATATGTTCTCGCCCCTCAATGAAACTTATCATCGGGTGTTTGCTTATTTTATGAAATACAATCATCTGTTGATGGTCTCTTTCGTATTTAATGAAAGAATAAGAAGCCGAAAGGCATATCATACAACTCAGTGATATCCATAGGAGAGATTTAGTTCTGTAAATGAAAAAATAAATTATACTCACTATGGCGATTATTACCAGCAATACATCAAATTCATTAATACTTATACCATGAACAATAGATCCTGGTATATTTTCAATATAACCAACTGAATAGTTAAGTGCTTTTATCAACATTGCCATAACAGTTGAAATAAGCTTAAAAAGAATCGGAATGAAAGATGTTGAAAGAAGCAATATGCCGATATAAATTATGATGCCTGATAACGGAATTGCAATTAGATTAGACAGAAGAAAATATACCGGAAACTGATGAAAATAATAAACTACCAAAGGACCGGTAAAAACCTGAGCACTTAAAGAAATTGAAAAAATGTCCCATATATACTTAATAATAGGATTTACAGGACTAAAAACACTACTTATGGGTGATTGAAATAACAGAATACCTAGTACTGCAGTAAAAGAAAGTTGAAAACCAACATCAAACAAAACCCGTGGGTCTATTATAAGCAAAATAAAAGCTGCAATAGCCAATGAATTCAAAGAGGTCGATTGCCGATGAGTATATTTACCAATGACTATAAGAGTAAACATCATTGCAGCTCTCAAAACAGGTGGTGCAAACCCTGTTATAAGCGCGTAAAGCCAGATTGTAAGTATTATAAACACAGGTTGCATGAAACGGAATCTTCCAATATTCCTTAAAAAAGAAAATGCAAATTCGGCAAGAATGAAGATAATCCCAACATGCAGACCTGATACACAAAGTATGTGTATAACACCTGCTCCGGCATATTCCTGTCGTTGTTCCTTATCCAACAGATCATTATACCCTGTAACGAGGGCAATAGCAACCGATAATTCTTTATCTCTCAAGCTACTGGCAGCTAGCTTGCTAACAAGATACTCTCTTATACTGAGTGCTAGAGATTTTAAGAAATTACCATTATTGGAAGAAACTATACGATAATCATTTGTATTAAGATAAACAATGTAATTTATCTGTCTATTGGCGAGGTAGGACTTGTAATTAAACTCATAAGGATTACCAGGATTTTCTAACTGAACAGGATCTTTGTAAAAAACGATGTTATCACCATAAACAGGCACTGAGGATAATGAATCTTTTTTAATAAAGGCTATTATCTTCCCATTGGTTTTGAACAACTTACCGGAGTGTTTTATCCCGATAATGTTTAAAACTGCTTTACAAGTTTGTTTTTTATTGACAGGTTGGTCAATTAATTGTCCAATGTAGTAATCGGGAGTTGCATCAATATTTGAAAAATGAGTTTTTTGGTTCTCTTTAAAAGTAGTAGAAGTTAAGAAATAACCTAATAGGATAATTGTGATATTCAACAGCGCCCCAAAAACCCATCTATTGCTGTAATTAATATAGTTTTTAGGTAATAATTGTCTAATTATGAGTAAAGAAATTCCAAAGGCAGGTATCCACCATTGAATGTTCAGAAAGTGATTACTATAGTAACAAATAAGAATACCCGAGATCAATGGAATAAGAAGACGGATAAATGGATATCGCGACCATGCGTCCATTCCTGTATGGGTTTAGAACGCCTAAATATATTGAAAAATTCTATTTACAATACTTATCTATCTGTTGTTGGGCTAATCCGTGGCCTAATTTAGCAGCTTTAGTCCAATTTGAACAGGCATCCTCCATACGTTTCAATTGCATCAATGCAAAACCACTATTATACAAAGCATCCATATTGTTGGGATTCAAAGTCAAAGCCATGGTATAATCCTGATTAGCTTCTTCGACTTTATTTTGCATTAAGCGACTGTTTCCCCTGTTAACGTATGCTTGTTCATATTTTGGATTAATAGTGATAGCTTTTGTCAGCGCATCTTCTGCTTCAGCAAACTTCTCAAGTCCTGCAAGTGAAGTCCCTTTATTATAATAAGCGAGAGCATGCTCAGGTACCATTTGAATCACTTTGTCATAAGCTTTTATAGCTTCTTCATTTTTACCAAGATGTGCAAGTGCTACACCTTTATAATTAAGTGCATCATGATATAGTGGAGCAATCATGATAGTAGAATCAAAATCATTGATAGCCTGATCAAATTTCTTAAGATCCATATACATCATTCCCCTGTAGTAGTGGTATGGGCCTTGTCCGGGTCGTAATTGAATAGCTTTATTGAAATCAGATTCTGCCCCGGCCGCATCTTTTAATTCTAATTTGGCTTTACCTCTATAAAAATATGCATCAGGATTATTATCAGTGATCTCTATAGATTTGTTAAACATCTCAATAGCGCCTTTGAGGTCACCTTTTGAAGCAAGTTGAACACCTTTGCGCCTTTCTTCGGCACCCTTACCTTTAAAGGTAATTGAATTCAATGCCTGTTGTTTAGGATTAGCAACAGAAAGAGTTGAATTCTGTGCCTGATTCACCAACGGAATATGATCATATGTGGTAGCAGAATCAGGATTAAGATCTTTTAATCCTTTTGAAGCGGCAACTACAGTACTATCTGCTGAATTCTTATTATCTGCTCCATTTTTATTTGAAGTACATGAAATAAGTAATCCTAAGGCAACGAATATTGGTAATATTTTTCTTTTCATTTTATAGTCAGGTTTAGCGGGCAAATTTACAAATCTCAATGAATATTCTCCTTAGCTGTTAAAAATTGATTTATACTCATTGCAGCACGGTGTGATGCACCAATACCACCAAGCATTTCTTTAAGATCATTGAATTCCAGGAGCATCTGATTTTTATATTCAGTATTTCCAAGTAGTTGGTCAAGTTCTCTTTTAAGATTCTTCTTGTTTAAATCACTTTGAATTAACTCTTTCACTACTGGACGATCCATAATGAGATTAACGAGCGAAATGTATTTTACTTTAACAAGTTGACGAGCTATGGTATATGAAAGCCAGCTTCCTTTATAACAAACAACTTCAGGCACATCAAACAAAGCAGTTTCAAGGGTCGCAGTACCTGATGTTACTAGAGCAGCATTTGATTTCATTAGCAGTTTATAAGTATTATTAAATTCAATTTCAATCGGATTATCTTGTATAATCTCCTGATAAAAGGATTTTGGTATTGAATTTACTCCGGCAATAATGAACGTTACATCCTTAAAATCAGGAATAACTGATAACATGAGAGGTAGTACTTTTTTTATCTCCTGTTTTCTGCTTCCAGGTAAGAGAGCAACCACTCTTTTTTGTCTTTCTTTAAAAGTAACACTTGATGCAGTTTCAGAGATGGCATCTAACAATGGATGTCCGGTAAACTCAGCTTCTACACCATGCTTTCTAAAAAATTCTTTCTCAAAAGGAAGAATCACCAGTAGTTTATCAACTACTTTCTTTATAATCTTGACTCTTGACTTTTTCCAGGCCCAAACTTGCGGAGATATATAATAAATAACTTTAATTCCCTGTTTGTGCAAGAAAGAAGCTATACGGAGATTAAAACCCGGATAATCAATTAAGATAACTGCATCAGGCTTATATTCAAGAATGTCCTTTTTACAATAACTCAAATTTGAGAGAATAGTCTTAAGATTACTGATTACCTCAGCAAAACCCATAAAAGCCAGATCGCGATAGTGTTTAACTATAACAGCACCATTATTCATCATCCTGTCACCACCCCAACCTCTGAATTCAGCTTTTGAGTCAAGCTCTTTCAGAGCTCTGATGAGATTTGATGCATGAAGATCACCTGAAGCTTCACCGGCAATTATGTAATATCTCATGAATTATTGATAAAACTTTTAAGTTTATTCAGAATGTAGGGAAATTATTGATTTTACCTGCAACTAGTACAAAGTAAAGTAAAATGCTCAGGAAGATCACAATGAGTGCACCCCTGCCAGATTTACCAAATTGTAGTGTTTTCATGTAATATCTCATCATGATAATTGGAGGTATTACTGATAATAGTAATAGTCGGGGATCAGCATGCCCTAATTCAAAGAGATTAAAAATTACCGGTACCAGAATTACCAGTAGGAACAGTGTTATAACTATAAGAGAAATTGCCACTGTGAATCCTACAAAGAAATTGTTGTTTTTCCACATAAGGTTATAAGTTATTATTTTCCCAATGTCTTAATAAAGGTATTGTTTTATGTGAAGTAAGATCAAAATGCACTGGCACAACCGAAACGTAATTGTTTAGCAAAGCCCATTCGTCAGTATCTTCTCCATCATCAAGACTTTTGAATTTACCTGTTAACCAGAAATAGTCTCTGTTCTGTGGATCCTTTCTCTGTTCATACTTTTCATCCCAAAAAGCATGAGCCTGCCTTACTATTTTTATTCCCTTTACAGGCGAACCATTAAGAGCAGGTATATTAACATTCAAACAGGTATAATCAGGTAATCCTTTTTCTAATATATTACGCCCAATTTCAAGGATAAATTTTTCACAGTGTGCAAAATTGGCAGTGAATGAGTAATCGGTTAGTGAAAAACCAACTGAAGGAATATTCTCAATAGCACCTTCAAGCACTGCTGCCATAGTACCGGAGTAAATAATATTTATTGCAGCATTTGAACCATGATTAATTCCTGAAACAATCATGTCAGGTGCCTGACCACCAAGTACTACTTTTTGTCCAAGCTTAACACAATCAGCAGGAGTACCATTGCAGGAATATTCGAGATAGTTTTCCTCCTCCCTGATTTTAAACAATCTCAATGGAGCAGTAATTGTAACCGCATGCCCTGTAGCCGACATTGGTTTATCGGGAGCTACAACTAAAACATTTCCTAATTGTCTAACTATACTTATGAGTGCCCTTATACCGGGAGCATTAATACCATCATCATTCGTAACCAGTATAACCGGTTTGTCTTTATTCATTACTTTACTTTCTAATTTTAATTACTTAATCAACTTCTGATGCAACTATTTTATTTTCAATGGATGTTACTCCTGCAGTAACAATAAATTTCATCACTTCAGCAGCAGGAAAATTAATTGGTGTGATGTTTTCTACAGGAACAACAAAGAGATTCCCTGAAAAATTATAAGAATGAGGTAAATACACAGCAACCTTACCTTTTGGGATACCGAGATTAGTAAGATCTTTTTGTGTAATAAAACCAAACTTTTCCATATCCGATTCCCTGTTTACCTTTACTAAAACAGGCTCTGTAAATCTACGATCTTTCCCAACAAATGCGGCCATGAAGTCCTTTATTGAGGTATAAATAACTTTAATCAATGGTGCCTGGCTGATAAGCTTATCAAAAAATCTGAAATATCTGCCAAAGATTAACGATGATCCCAGAAACCCAATCATTGTGATAGCAAAGAGAATAATAACAATGCCTAATCCCGGAATACTAAAGCCGGCAATTCTTTCAATTACATCTTTTAATATCCCATCAACAAAATTAAAAGACACATAAATTACATAAATGGTGAGTGATACAGGTGCTATGTATAACATCCCCTGTAAAAACCATGATAGTATTTTGTGTGAAGGTTTTTTGCTTTCCATTTTAGAATTCTATAAATGAGATTCAATAAACTTTTTCAATTCTACGTAAACTCTTTGAACAGGTAAGCCCATAACGTTGAAATAAGATCCTTCTATGCGTTCAACCCCAACATAACCAATCCATTCCTGCACACCATATGCACCAGCTTTATCAAAAGGCTTATAATTTTCAACATAGTACTCAATTTCCTGAGTGTTCAATACTCTAAAGAATACATTAGTATTTACGAAGAAGGAATGGAAACGTGTGTTTGTCCTGAAACATACACCGGTTGATACCACATGCATTCTACCAGAAAGTTTTCCAAGCATTTGTTTAGCATCATCTGCAGAAGTTGGCTTTCCAATGCTTTCATTGTCTAGCCAAACAATTGTGTCAGCAGTAATAATTAATGAATTGACAGGTAATTCCTTAAAATTGAATTGCATTGCTTTATTTCTGCTGACATGTAAAGCAATTTCTTCAGCCTTTAATCCATCGGGATAATCTTCTTCTGTTGGTTTAACAATAACATCAAAATCAAGCCCAGTTTCATGCAACAAAAATTGCCGTCTCGGGGACTGAGAAGCAAGAATAAAACGGAATCCTGAGTTGTTAAGGTCTACCATAGGTTGCTAATTATCAGAAGCCATTTTATGTTAAAGAAATTGCAATTGGTTGCAAACCAATGATACCAGCTGCCATTACTATCTTTATCATATTACTAATAAGATGGAAATCGCTTTTATTTGAGGCTTTGACCATCTTAAACATTAACCATATAAGGGGCAGTAAAACAGTAGCCCCATACCATATTCCAGCAAAAGGCATTCCTTCATTGATAAATGCATACACCACATAACAGAGCATTAATGCAGTGCAGATACTCACTCCTATGGCCCATTTTTTTGATGCTTTAATGCCTGAGTCTACAGCTAAAGTGTGAAATCCGGCGACTTTATCGCCTTCAAAATCCTCAGCATCCTTTATTATTTCTCTTATCAGGGTAAGTAAGAACGCAAACAAAGCAAATATTGCAAAATAACGGGTAATTGTACCAAGATAAGGTGCAAGCATCACAAAATCGTCTGGCTTTTGTCTAAGCATGAAGAATTCGAATAACCATACTATAATAATCACCATGGCAGTCATAAAAGCTACCGCAATATTTCCCCAGATTATAGTTTTTTTATACCTGACTGAATAAAGCCATAAAAGCATTATCATCAATGGAAATATCAATCCTAATCTCCATGATCCTGCTTTAAAAGCGATATAAAAACCGGTGATAAATGCAATACCGTTAAACGCAAGGTGTAATATGATTCCAAGTCTATGGTCGAGTTTCTTGCCTAGAATCATGGAATCAGGTTTATTAATCCGGTCGGTTTGTAAATCAAAATAGTCATTTATAATATATCCGGCAGCTGCGATTAAAACTGTTGTGAAGATGAGTATAATCAAATCTATACGACTCATGGCTCTGTTTATTCCGGCCATATGGTATAAATTACCGATAATTATATAGTACAAAGCAAGCTGTACAACAATAATGATCAGAAGATTTGGCCATCTGACGAGATTAAAGAAGAGTGGTATTTTTCTCAGCCGGTCTTTTAACATTTCATTATATTTTATAAGTTAACACATTTCTATAATCCAATCAAAAGCCAATTATTTACTCATTTTACCAATGAAAAGCAATGTCTGTCATCCACTTACCTTGAACTTTGAGTACTTGTTCAATAATATCTCTTACGCATCCCTCTCCGCCTTTGAAATGTGAAATATAGCGGGAAATTGCTTTTATTTCCTGCGCTGCGTCTGCAGGACATACCGGCATTCCAATGATCTTCATAACTGAATAATCAGGTATATCGTCTCCCATGTAGAGTACTTCTGCTGGATCGAGGTTGTGGTTCTTTATATATTCAGTAAAGGCAGCCATTTTATTTTCAATACCAAGAAATACATCAGTAAGATTTAGTGATTTACATCTATGTTTAACAGATTCAGAAAACCCTCCTGAAATCACCACTACTCGTAATCCCGACTTAACAGCCAGTTGCAGAGCATAACCATCTTTTACATGGCCTGTTCTCAATTGTTCTCCCGAATTGGTGATTAGTACAACACCATCGGTCAACACCCCATCATAATCAAAGATCAGGGTTTTTATTTTCTTAAGGTCTTCTTTATAGTTCGACATATTCCTGTAAATTCACTCAGCACTACTGTTGTTAACTGAAGTTGACATTATAGCTATATTGTTACTGATGATCTTATAAATTGAACCGATGCTCTCAGTTTCAATCTTCCTTATCAATTCCATATGCTTTGCCATTGTTTCAGTATCATTCCTTTTTGCAGGACCGGTTTGTATATCTAATGGATTGTTATTTTTAAGTCTACTAACTGTTTCATTGATTAAAGGCCATAAGATATTACGGTCAATTCCACCTTTGCTAATAATATCATCGGCAATTGCAATCAAGTGATTTGTAAAATTACTGGCAAAAACAGCTGCAAGGTGTATAAGCAATCTTTGTTCGGAATTTATATCTCTGATATCATCAGTAATAGCTGACGCAATTCTAACCAGTAAGGATTTTATTAATTCATTTGTACCTTCGAGGCAGAAAGGAATACTTTTAACGTCAGGTCTGGTGATTTTTGTAATCGATTGAAGTGGATAAATCACTCCGCAATTATCAAAATACCTCTTTATCTCATTAAGTGAAACAGAACCAGCAGTTGTTGCGATCTTTAATGAAGAGGCAGGTTGTGATTTGCTCAGCTCTTCACAAAATATTGGTATTATGTTATCCGGCAAAGCAATTACAAGCAAATCAATGTTATCAGTAATTAAAGTGGAACTATCTACAGCTTGAGCTTTCACTTTCAAAGCCAGCATTTCAGCATTTGCTAAAGTTCTGCTATATATTTGTCTGATAGTGAAACCAGCATTAAAAAGTTCAGTAGCTAAAAAACTACCAACATTACCAGAACCGGCAATAGATAAAGTAAGTTTTTGCTGTGATTCCATAATTAAGATAAGAAGACACAAAAATAGACATAAAATCCATTAGAAAAGGACTGAGCAATAGGGTACCCACTAATAGATAGAATGATCAATCTTCTTTTGCTTTCCTTACTCTTTTAAATATAGCAACTGCCAATCCGGCAAACATAATAACAGCCCCTAACCAAAGAATCATTATCCATGGGAAGAACATAATCTTAAGTACAATGAATTCAGGCTCTTTTTCAAGCAATGAAACTTTGATTGTTTTTGCCATATCAGCAACACCATCAAACCGAAGTTTCATATCAGTACCGGGAATTGAGGCAATTCCGCTTTCTGCAATATTACCGGATATCTTATAAGTAAGCGGTATTGCAACCTTATTACCTAAACTATCAGTAGTGTTTAAAAGAGCATTTATTCTGATATTATTACCTGCTGCATCCAACAGATCATAAGTGAGTGAATCAAGCTTAACTGCTTTGTTACCGGCATATATAGTATCATTTAGCGCCATATTACGGGTTTCAGAACTTGAATAACCACCAGCTGCTCTTTTATTTCTATCCTCAGCAAAAGTCAGGTACATAAATACATCACCAGTCAACATATTTCTGGTGTCGGGATTATGTACATTCCCCATTCGGTCATTATATTTGACAGATGGATAAACAGAGTATTTCTTTTGAAGTTGCCCGGAAGGGTCCTTTTTAAAAAAATCAACCTGATAAAATATCTCATCCCTTTCTTCTTTGCTACCAGAATAACTAAGCAGTTGATCACCTACTTGTTTGACCTGTCCTTTGAAGAGCATTACATTATTTCCCTGCGTTGCACTTGATGCATCACTTGATAAAATCATTTTGTTTGAGAAGGTGACTAAAACACCCAAAAGGAAAATGCTAAATCCAAGGTGAGTAATACCTGCTGCAAGATTCCTGTGAGTTGTAATGAATCTGAAAATATAGGCTAATGAAGAGAAAATAGCAAAAACTATAAGGAAGAGAAACAATGCATGGGCAAACAACATGTCTCTGTCAAAAATATACGTTATTACAGCAAGCACAAATGCTATAACAAGAGGATACAAGATACCACGCCAAAAGGCCTTTTTATCATTATTCTCATAACTAAGGTAATGAACAACACCAAGCAATAACGCTACCAACATAGCAAAAGGCATTTGCCAGCTATTGTAAAACCCTACAACATCAGAACCTAAAGCCAGATTGCCATTTATGATTTTATTTAAAACCGGAATTGACGTTGTGCTTATGATCTGAAATGATGAGAGAAGTATAATTACAGAACCATATAACATCATAAACTCCCTGTTCATGATATCGGGCAGGTCATGGTAGGGAATACTCTTTCTGCGCTTTATAAGTAACCAAATTGGGATGGCAGTAAACACCACCATGAAGGTGATTAATTGGAAAGTCAATCCATCATCTCCAAATGCATGTACAGATGTTTCACCTAACACTCCAGAACGGGTAAGATAACTGGCATAAATGACAGTTAAAAAGCCAAGAAATGAAAATATATAAGATCCCCAATAAAATTTGTTTCGTTTATAAGTTAGAAGAAGGTAATGTAACACAGCAACAAGTACTAACCATGGAACCAATGAAGCATTTTCAACAGGATCCCATGCCCAGAAACCTCCAAAAGTAAGTGACTGATAAGCCCAAGCACCTCCAAGAATAAGACCTGCACCTAATAAACAAACCGATAAAAGCACCCATGGAAGAGCAAGCTTAATCCAATATCTCTTATCATTCTGAATTAATGATGCAAGCGCAAAAGCAAATGGAAACAATGCAGTGGCATATCCCATAAATAACATCGGGGGATGAATCACCATCCAGGGATTCTCAAGCAAAGGGTTTAAGCCATTTCCATCGGTAATCATGCTTAAATAATTAGGATTTTTAAAAAAATCCCCGGCATTAGATGCTTCAGCAATACGAAGCAACTCAAATGGATTGCTGCCTAATTTAATACCTAAGAAATCAACCCCTAATATCATTGACATTAAGAAAATGATTGATGCAGATACTACAGCCATTACACCACCTTCAAGTTTCTTGGAGGTTCGTAAAGCCAATATACCGAACACTGCAATGAGTATTGCCCAAAGCAGAAAACTCCCTTCCTGCCCTGCCCAGAAACTGGAAATAATATATTTGCCGGGCATCAGAACAGAAGTATGCTTATAAATATAAGCGTATTCAAAGTGGTGTCCAAGGATGAGATAAAATAGCACTATACCAGTTAGAACCACTGCGCCAGTTTCTATATAATATAACAACCTGCCTTTTTTCAGATCTTTAATCTTACCGCCTTCTGAAGCCTTTAGCGATTTAACATAGAAAATGAATGAAAGGATACCAGCGAATATAGAAAGGAAGATAAAGAATTTTCCTAAGGTTCCTGCTATCAGGTTTTCACCTAAATATTGAATATCTGTCATAGAATTTAGTATGAGTTATTTACTTTAGTAGTAAATATCAAAGGTTTGAGACAACAAAAGTATAAAAAATAACACTTCTTAAAACCTGCATATACTGAAATGTTGATATATCTATGTATACAGCAAGATTAAGCCTTAATAATTTATTACAATCTGGTAAGAACCATTTAAATAATGAATGTGTAGTCATTCGAGAAATTCTATTAATTGCCTTTAGCACTAGGTCTGTATTTTTGCATATAACACCAGTCACTTTCGAGAAATTCTATTAATTGCCTTTAGCACCCCTTACGTTTTATCCATTTACCATTAGAAAACCTTGCTATTTGCATATAGGTCGAGATTATGAGCTCCCCTAAAGATTCTGCATCTTCATGGTATTAAGAATACTCAGAGCACAAAAAGAAAGAGACTAGTGGTTACCAGTCTCTTCACTTTAAAAAATTTAAAACTTAAAACTTATCTGGCATACTTATAAGTTTTACCTAAGTATTTGGCAGAGCTTCCAAGCATTTCTTCAATTCTTAATAACTGGTTGTATTTTGCAATTCTGTCAGTACGACTGGCTGAACCGGTTTTAATTAAACCAGTATTTAAAGCTACGGAAAGATCAGCAATAGTGGTATCTTCAGTTTCACCCGAACGATGACTCATAACTGCAGTGTAACCATTGCGATAAGCCATGTTAACAGCATCAATAGTTTCAGTTAGTGTACCAATTTGATTAACTTTAACTAGAATTGAATTAGCAACACCTTTATCAATACCCATTTTTAAACGGGCTGAATTAGTAACAAAAAGGTCATCACCAACTAATTGTATTTTATGTCCCATAGTATCAGTCATAAGTTTCCAACCGTTCCAGTCGTCTTCAGCCATACCATCTTCTATAGAGATAATAGGATACTTGTCAACCCATGATTTCCAGTAATCAACCATTTGTGCAGGGGTCAATTTATCACCTGTAGATTTATGAAGGTGATATACTTGTTCTTCGGGAATAAAATATTCAGAAGAAGCGGGGTCAAGTGCAAGATAAACATCCTGACCTGGTTTATAACCAGCTTTTTCAATCGCTTGAAGAATTACCATAACAGCTTCTTCATTAGATTTTAGATTAGGAGCAAAACCACCCTCGTCTCCAACATTTGTAGAATACCCGTTCTTTTTCAGAACTGACTTAAGGTTATGAAAAACTTCTGCACCCATACGAAGTGCTTCAGCAAAATTAGGAGCACCTACCGGCATGATCATAAATTCCTGAAAATCGATTGCATTGTCGGCATGAGAACCACCGTTGATGATATTCATCATTGGAATTGGGAGTGTATTAGCATTTACACCACCTATATACCTGTAAAGGAACTGTCCGGATTCTTGTGCAGCTGCATTAGCAACTGCCAATGAAACACCAAGAATTGCATTAGCACCAAGATTACCTTTATTAGGAGTGCCATCAATCTCAATCATTCGGGCATCAATCTCATTCTGTTCAGAGACTGCATATCCTTTAAGTTCTTCAGCGAGGATACTGTTTACATTTTTTACAGCTTGAAGAACACCTTTCCCCATGTAAACTTTGTTGTCGCCATCACGAAGTTCAACAGCTTCATGAACTCCTGTTGATGCGCCTGATGGAACAGCGGCTCTTCCCATAACGCCATTTGTAGTATAAACATCCACTTCAATAGTGGGATTGCCACGTGAATCAAGGATTTGACGGGCAAAAATAGTTGCGATTGAACTCATGGTTTCTTTATTAATGAATAAATTAACTTCTTATAAATATCAAGTTCCTTTAAAACAAAAAGAGGACAAAGTAGTAAAACCTTATCCTCGTTTCTTATCAGAAGTATAAGTTAACCGTTATTTTGTTCATCGGTTGGTTCTTCTGTTTTTGGTTTATCTTCTACTTTAGGAGAAGTAGTAGCTTTGGGAGCATCACCCTTAGGTTTAGCAGCGCGGCTACGACGTGTAGTCTTTACTTTTGGAGCTTCTTTTACACCCAATAGATTTTCATTAAAATCCACAAGTTCCATCATACACATTTCAGCATTATCACCAAGACGTGTACCGGTTTTAAGAATACGTGTGTATCCACCAGGACGGGAGGCAACTTTAATGGCCACATCTCTGAAGAGTATAGAAACAGCCTCTTTTGACTGTAGGTAAGAGAATACCATTCTACGTGAGTGAGTTGAATCATCTTTTGAACGTGTGATCAGCGGTTCAACATATGATCTAAGAGCTTTAGCCTTTGCCAGGGTTGTATTTATTCTCTTATGCAGAATAAGCGAGGCAGCCATATTCGACAACATAGCCTTACGATGGGCGCTGGTCCTACCAAGGTGATTGACTTTCTTTCCGTGTCTCATTTTTCAATTAATCCTTATCAAGTTTATATTTTGCGACATTCATACCGAATTCCAGGCTCTTTGATTTAACAAGATCCTCAAGTTCAGTAAGTGATTTCTTACCGAAGTTCCTAAACTTCAACAAGTCATTCTTATTATAGGATACCAGTTCGCCTAATGTTTCAACATCTGCAGCCTTTAGGCAATTAAGTGCCCTGACTGACAAATCCATATCAACTAGTTTAGTCTTAAGGAGCTGACGAATATGTAATGATGTTTCATCAAACTCATCATTAACAGTCTTTTCTTCTGCATCAATAGTGATCTTTTCATCTGAAAAGAGCATAAAGTGATGAATTAGAATACGTGCAGCTTCTTTTAATGCATCCTTTGGTTTGATAGAACCATCAGAAATAACTTCCATAACTAATTTTTCATAGTCAGTCTTCTGTTCAACGCGGAAGTTTTCAATAGTATATTTAACGTTCTTTATAGGTGTATGGATTGAATCAATCGCAATAGTACCAATAGGAGCGTTTTGAACCTTATTCTCTTCAGCTGGAACATAACCACGACCTTTGTCAATAGTCAAGTCAACAGTTAATTTAACTGAAGGCTCCATATGGCAAATCTCGATTTCAGGGTTTAATACCTGGAAAACTGAAAGGAATTTGTTAATATCACCGGCTTTAAAAGTATCCTGACCTGAGATAACTACTCTAATATGTTCACTGGTTTCAGTTTCCAACAATCTTTTAAAACGGATTTTCTTAAAATTAAGGATGATATCAGTTACATCTTCCACCACTCCTTTAATTGAAGAAAATTCCATATCAACACCTTCAATTTTGATTGAAGTGATTGCGAATCCCTCAAGTGAGGAGAGGAGTATTCTCCGCAGGGCATTACCGATAGTGATTCCGAAGCCAGGTTCAAGTGGTCTAAATTCAAAGACGCCCTTAGAATCATCAGCTTCAATCATAATAACCTTCTCAGGTTTTTGAAATGCTAATATTGCCATATTATCTTCCTCTTGAGTAATAAATTTATTAACCTTAAAATCATTATTTTGAATACAACTCGACTATGAGCTGTTCTTTTATATTTTCAGGAATATCTTCACGTGCAGGTAAAGCAGTGAGTTTTCCGCTTAAAAGGTTACCGTCCCACTCCAACCAGGGATAGCTGTTTCGTTTACCGGCAAGTGAGTTCTGAATTACTTCAAGTGATTTCGCCTTTTCTCTTACACCAACGATGTCTCCTACTTTTACTTCATAAGAAGGCACATTTACAACTTTACCATTAACAGTAATGTGAGCATGTGAAACCAGCTGACGACCAGCGCTACGTGAAGGTGCAATACCTAAACGAAAAACGATATTATCAAGCCTTGATTCAATTAACTGAAGCAGAATTTCACCAGTGATACCTTTTTTACGGGTAGCTTTGTGGAATGTGTTTTTAAATTGTTTTTCAAGTATTCCATAGGTATATTTAGCTTTCTGCTTCTCCTGGAGCTGAGTTCCATATTCAGAAAGTTTTTTACGCCTTTTTGAATTTCCATGCATTCCCGGAGCATAATTCTTCTTTTCGAAATACTTATCCGGTCCGTAAATAGGATCTTTAAACTTGCGTGCAATTTTGGTTTTTGGGCCTGTGTACCTAGCCATAATTACTTATGTTATTTTATTTTCAATTTTTTTTCAAAGTTCTGTAGCCAGCTGCCAAACCATCTCAATGTAAAAGCATGCTGCCGGATAACAGATATTAAACTCTTCTCCTTTTAGGAGGGCGACAACCATTGTGTGGCATAGGTGTTACATCCATAATCTCAGTAACTTCAATACCTGATGAATGAATAGTACGTATAGCTGATTCACGGCCTGAACCTGGTCCTTTGACAAATACCTTAACTTTTCTAAGTCCCATATCATAAGCTACCTTTGAACAATCGGTGGCAGCCATCTGGGCAGCATACGGAGTATTTTTCTTAGATCCTCTGAAGCCCATCTTACCTGCAGATGCCCAGCTGATTACCTGTCCTGAATTATTTGTCAGGGAGATGATAATATTGTTGAATGAGGCCGTTACATAAGCATGACCTACAGAATCAACCTTAACTACTTTTTTCTTTGATGTTTTAGCAACTTTTGCCATAACAGTTTTTTTTCTACTTTCTAAGTTAAATGACTGATTAAGGGATTAACTCTTAACCTTTCGTTGCTTTCTTTTTGTTAGCAACAGTTTTTTTCTTGCCTTTACGGGTACGCGCATTGTTCTTAGTGCTCTGTCCGCGTAGCGGTAGTCCAAGACGATGGCGTATTCCACGATAGCAACCAATATCCATCAATCGCTTGATGTTAGTTTGAACTTCAGTGCGAAGTGCTCCTTCAACTTTGATCTGGTCACCAATTATTGTACGAATAGCATTTTGCTCATCGTCGTTCCAGTCTTGTACTTTTTTATTAACATCTATGCCGGCAGTGTGCAGAATTCTCTGAGCAGTGCTACGTCCGATGCCATAAATATAAGTAAGCCCTATTTCGCCTCTTTTGTTTTTGGGTATGTCAATACCAGCAATACGTGCCATATATTGTTATTGTTGTAACGTTAAATTCTTTTATCCTTGTCTCTGTTTGTACTTAGGGTTCTTTTTGTTGATAATATACAACCTCCCTTTTCTTCTGACTATTTTACAGTCAGGTGTTCTTTTCTTTACAGATGCTCTTACTTTCATTTTACAAGATGGTTTGTTTTATTTGTATCTGAAAATTATTCTTCCCTTACTAAGATCATATGGCGACATTTCAAGTTTTACTTTATCACCCGGCAAAATTTTAATGTAGTGCATTCTCATTTTGCCTGAAATATGGGCAGTGATCATGTGCCCGTTCTCTAGTTCAACACGAAACATTGCGTTACCTAATGATTCTGTAACTGTTCCATCTTGTTCTATTGAAATTTGTTTCGCCATTTATAATTTTTAATTTGCTATTTCTCTTAAAACTTTCTCAATTTCTTCGAAAGATGACAGTAATATCGGTTCTCCTTCAGTTATTGCTATTTGATGCTCAAAATGCGCTGATGGCATATTATCAGCAGTTCTTATCGTCCATCCATCCCTGTCCTGAGTTACATACTTTTTTCCCAGATTAATCATAGGTTCAATACATATAACCAAACCTGGTTTCAACATGTTACCTTCACCCCTTTTCCCATAATTTGGTACTTCAGGCTTTTCGTGAAGGCTGGTACCAATTCCATGCCCAACAAGATCACGAACTACTGAGTAACCAAAACTTTCAACATAAGTTTGAACTTCATAACCAATGTTCCCAATTCTGTTTCCAGCTCTGGCAGCTTTTATACCAAGATACAGTGATTCTTTTGTACGATCCATTAGTAATTGTTTAGCCTCACTAACTTTTCCAACTGCAAAAGTATAAGCTGAATCACCATAAAAACCGTTCATCAGTGTACCACAGTCAACTGATACAATATCTCCTTCTTGTAATTCCTGTTTACCAGGAATTCCATGAACAACAACTTCGTTTATTGAAATACAAAGTGTTGCAGGATATCCATTATATCCTTTAAACGCCGGTACTGCTTTATGATCTCTGATAAACTCTTCTGCGATCTTATCAAGATCAATTGTTTTAGCTCCGGGTCGGATGTATCTGGCAACTGTTGCCAGGGTTTTCCCAACAAGTAAAGAACTCTGTCGTATTAACTCTATTTCTTCTTTCGATTTATACGAGATCATTTCATGTTTATTATCACATGCTAATTGAGGATCTCCCTTTAATACGTCCTGATTTTGTTAAACCATCATAGTGACGCATCAACAGATGACTCTCAATTTGCTGCAGTGTATCAAGCACAACGCCAACCAAAATAAGCAGGGAAGTACCACCATAAAAATGAGAGAACTGGGATGTAACTCCCATTTGTGCTACTATAGAGGGCATTATTGCGACAAACGCAAGAAACATTGAACCCGGTAAAGTAATTCTCGACATTATTTGGTCAATAAACTCAGCTGTTTTCTTTCCCGGTTTTACACCAGGTATAAAACCATTATTCTTCTTCATATCCTCAGCCATTTGATTTGGATTGATAGTAATAGCTGTGTAGAAATAAGTGAAGACAATGATTAATACTGCGAATACAAAATTATACCAAAAACCATTCACATTTGTAAAGGTGGCTGCAAAACCAGATAAAGATTCTGATTGAGCAAAGCCAGCCAGTGTAAGTGGTAAAAACATGATAGCCTGGGCAAATATGATTGGCATAACCCCTGCAGCATTTACCTTAAGAGGAATATACTGACGCACGCCACCATATTGTTTATTTCCGACTATTCTTTTAGCATACTGTACGGGTATTTTTCGTGTTCCCTGAACGAGCAGAATACTAATAAGTATTACACCAATAAGTACCGCTAATTCAACGATGAAAATTACGAGTCCTCCACCTTTCTGTTCCATACGTGAAACAAGTTCACCGAAGAGTGCAAAAGGTAATCTAGCAATGATACCGATCATAATGATCAATGAAATACCGTTTCCAATACCCTTATCGGTAATACGTTCACCTAGCCACATTACGAAAAGTGTACCTGATACCAAAATGATCACAGATGAAACCCAAAAGAAAGTACCCGGAGTTGTAACAGCAGGGTCAAATGGGGAAATAGCCTGTGAAGGAAGTTGTGAAATTAGGTTAGCGATATAAGCAGGGGCTTGGAAACCAGTAATAACTACCGTTAAATAACGGGTTATCTGATTGATCTTTTTCCTTCCGCTTTCACCTTCCTTCTGTAACTTTTGGAAGTAAGGTATGGCCATGCCTAATAATTGCACCACAATAGATGCAGAGATATAAGGCATAATACCCAAAGCAAAGATGGAAGCATTAGAGAATGCTCCCCCTGAAAACATATTGAGTAATCCGAGCAATCCTCCGCTTGTCTGACTATGCAATGTTGCCAGTTGATTAGGATCAATACCCGGCAATGTAACATAAGAGCCAAACCTATAGATAAGAATAATGCCTAAGGTATAAGCAATACGCTTACGAAGATCATCGATCTTATATATGTTTCTTATTGTTTGAATTAGTCTTTTCATCTAAAGTTTAGATTTTGGTGGCCTGACCTCCGGTGGATTCAATAGCTTTAGCAGCATTAGCTGAGAAAGCATGAGCTTTTACTTCTACTTTAGCAGTCAATTCGCCTCTACCAAGAATTTTAACCCTGTCATTTTTTGAGGCTATTCCGCTTTCAATAAAAATTTCCATATCAATAACTTCAACATTATGTGAAGTTGCCAATGCCTGAATAACATCCAGATTTACGCTGCGATATTCTACACGGTTGATATTTCTGAAACCATATTTAGGTAAACGCCTGTAAATTGGCATCTGTCCACCTTCAAAACCTATTTTTCTGCTGTAACCTGAACGTGATTTGGCACCTTTATGACCACGGGTAGATGTTCCACCGCGTCCTGATCCCTGTCCTCGTCCGATTCTCTTGCTATTCTTTGTTGAACCTGCAGCCGGTTTAAGATTGCTTAAATCCATAATGTCTTATCCGTTTACTTAGTTGTAAATTAAATTTCTTCCACTTTTAACAAGTGATTGATTTTGGCTATCATTCCTTCAATCTGCGGGGTTGCTACCACTTCAATAGGCCTGCCCATCTTAGAGATACCCAGAGCCTTCAAAGTTCTTTTCTGGCGTTCAGGCTGTTTGATACCACTTTTTATTTGTGTAACTCTCAATTTTTTCATGTTGTAAGTTTTTTAGCGGTTTAATAATTAACCGTTGAATACTTTGTTAAGGTCAACACCACGAAGCTGAGCTACGGTGTATGCATCACGCATATTAACAAGGGCATCAATGGTAGCTTTAACTACACTGTGTGGGTTAGATGAACCCTTAGATTTTGCAAGTACATCTTTTACCCCAACACTTTCAAGTACAGCACGCATAGCACCGCCTGCAATTACACCTGTTCCAGGAGTAGCTGGTTTAAGGAAGATAAGAGCTCCTCCATACTTACCCAATTGTTCGTGTGGAATAGTACCTTTTAATACAGGAACTTTAACCAGATTTTTCTTTGCATCATCAACACCCTTAGCTATGGCAGCAGTTACTTCTTTTGCTTTACCCAATCCGTAACCAACAACACCATTTTCGTTTCCAACTACAACAATAGCTGAGAAACTGAAGGTTCTACCTCCCTTGGTTACTTTGGTTACCCTCTGAATGCTTACCAGGCGGTCTTTAAATTCTATCTCGCTGGATTTTACTCTCTTAATATTTGTGTTTGCCATTTGCGTTAAAATTTAAGGCCTCCTTCTCTGGCCGCTTCAGCTAATGATTTGATTCTACCATGGTACAAATATCCGTTGCGGTCGAACACCACTTGTTCAATACCTGCTTCTTTTGCCTTTTTGGCAATAAGCTGACCTACCAATTTTGCCTGTTCGATCTTGGCAATAGTGTTCCCTGAAATTTCAGGAACGAGTGACGATGCAGAAACAAGAGTCTTACCTTCCAGATCATTAATAATCTGTGCATAGATTTGTTTATTGCTTCTGAATACTGTCAACCTTGGCTGCTCAGGGCTACCGGTAATTACTTTCCGGATTCTGAGTTTGATCCTGTGCCTTCTGTATTCTTTTCTGTTCTTAATAGCCATCCTGCTTTAAGGAATTTTGCCCCGGATTACTCCGGAACGGGTTTTTTAAATATTATTTTTCAGACGCTGATTTTCCTGCTTTCTTTTTAACAACTTCTCCCATAAACCGGATACCTTTTCCTTTGTATGGTTCAGGTTTACGCATTGATCTTATCTTTGCTGCTACCTGTCCTATGAGTTGTTTGTCAAATGAGGTAAGTGTAATAGTTGGGTTCTTTCCTCTTTCTGCTGCAGTGGCAACTGTAACTTCTGCTGGCATTTCAAAGAAGATACTATGTGAGTATCCTAATGCAAGCTCCAGTACATTATTAACAGCTGTTGCCTTATAACCTACACCAACCAGTTCTTGTACAACTGTGAATCCATCTGATACCCCCTTAACCATATTGGCCAGTAATGAACGGTACAACCCGTGCTTTGATCTGGTATCCTGTTCTTCATTAGAACGAATAACAATAAGGTGATTATCTTCAGTTTTCACGGTAATAGCCGGATCTAATTTTTGGGTTAATGTTCCCAATTTACCTTTTACAGTAACTATGTTATCATCTGCTACCGATATTTGAACACCGGCAGGAATAACGATTGGCATTTTTCCTATTCTCGACATCGTAAGTTCTCCTTAGTTTAGCTAATGTAACATAATACTTCGCCCCCAATATGAAGCGTTTTCGCTTCTTTATCGGTCATTAATCCACGGCTGGTTGATAAAATTGCAATTCCCAGTCCATTGAGTACACGTGGAAGTTCTTCTGAATTCACATAACGGCGTAAACCAGGTTTGCTTATTCTCTCAAGTGTAGTGATAGCCGGCACTTTACTAACAGGATGATATTTAAGAGCGATCTTAATTATACCTGGGATGCCTTCATCCTCAAACTTGTAGTTTAAAATATAACCCTTATCAAAGAGTATCTTGGTGATCTCCTTCTTTATATTGGAAGTAGGAATTTCCACGATACGGTGGTTGGCCATCACGGCGTTCCTCAACCGGGTCAGGTAATCTGCAATAGGATCTGTTACCATTTTATCCTTTAATATTATTGTTTCTACTACTTAATTAAATTACCAGCTGGCTTTCTTAATTCCAGGAATTTGACCATTAAGGGCCATAAACCTGAAGTTAATACGTGAAATTCCGAACTGACGCATATACCCTTTTGGGCGGCCTGTCATTTTGCAACGATTGTGCAGACGAACAGGTGATGAATTTTTTGGCAGTTTCTGCAGACCGATATAATCACCGGCAGCTTTCAATTCTGCACGTTTGGCAGCATATTTGGCAACGAGACGTTCTCTTTTACGCTCTCTTGCTTTGATCGATTCTTTTGCCATATTATTGTTTCTGATTTTTAAAGGGTAAACCAAATTCTTTCATCAGTGCAAGGCATTCCTGGTCATTGCGGGCTGTTGTAACAAAGGTAATATCCATACCATTGATCTTTGCAACCTTATCCATCTGGATTTCAGGAAATATAATCTGTTCTGAAACTCCAAGTGTGTAATTTCCGCGTCCATCAAAACCCTTTTCATTAATTCCACGAAAGTCTCTGATTCGAGGAATTGCAACTGATACAAGTCTGTCAAGGAATTCGTACATTTTATCGCCACGAAGAGTCACTCTTACTCCAATAGGCATTCCTTTACGAAGCTTGAAGTTTGAAATATCTTTCTTTGACTTTGTAGCAACCGCTTTCTGTCCTGTTATAGATGTAAGTTCAGTAACACCTGCATCAACAAGTTTCTTATCAGCAATTGCAGTTCCAAGGCCCTGATTAACACATATTTTGAGTAATTTGGGCACCTGCATTATTGTTGTATACTTGAATTGTTCGGTAAGTGCCGGAACAATCTCCTTAGCATATTTATCTTTTAAGCGTGGTGAATAGTTCATTATTTAATTACCTCCCCAGACTTTTTAGAGTAACGTACAATTTTATTTGTTTTGGCGTCAAGTTTGCGACCCACCCTAGTAGGTTTACCGCTATTATCAATAACCATAAGGTTAGATATATGTATTCCGGCCTCTTTCTTTTCAATACCACCCTTAGTATTTTTAGCATTAGGTTTGGTATTTTTCGACATCAGGTTAACTCCTTCCACAATGGCATACAATTTTTCTGTATCCACTTCAAGGACTTTTCCCTGTTTGCCTTTTGAGTCACCGGCTATAACCTTAACAGTATCGCCTTTTTTGATATTTAATTTCGTGCTCATAGTTTGATGGGTCATTTTACAGCACCTCGGGTGCTAATGAAACAATTTTCATGTATTGCTTTTCACGAAGTTCGCGGGCAACGGGTCCGAAGATACGAGTACCAGTCATTTCGCCGGCGTTGTTAAGCAATACCACCGCATTGTCGTCAAACCGGATATATGATCCATCGTTACGACGAATTTCTTTTTTAGTTCTAACCACCACAGCTTTAGCAACAGTACCCTTTTTAATGTTTCCCGAAGGAATAGCATTTTTTACGGTAACTACTATTTTATCGCCTATGGAGGCATATTTCTTTCGGGTTCCACCCAGTACCCGGATGCACAGAACTTCTTTAGCTCCGCTGTTATCAGCAACCGTTAGTCGTGATTCCTGTTGTATCATAATTACTTGGCTCTTTCAATAATTTCAACTAATCTCCAGCATTTATTCTTGCTCAGGGGACGTGTTTCGGCAATACGAACAGTGTCGCCAATGTTGCAGTCGTTATTCTGATCATGTGCAGCGAATTTTGAAGTTCTCTTCACGAATTTGCCGTACTTGGGGTGTTTTTCACGACGTTCAACCTGAACGGTGATCGACTTCTGCATTTTGTTACTTACAACAACCCCGATTCTTTCTTTTCTAAGATTTCTTGTTTCCATAGCTTTTCTCCCGGTTATTTGTTTACAGTAGCAGTTGACTGAGCCTGATTTGCTTCATTTGTGTTGCGTTTGTGCAATTCTGTAAGCATACGGGCAATGGTTCTACGGTATGTTTTTATCTTATTGGGATTTTCAAGAGGAGACACAGCATGGTTAAGCTTCAGCTTATCTAGCTGTTTGCGTTCTTCTTCCAGCCGCTCAATGAGCTCAGCTTTTGAAAGCTCTCTAATGACTTCTTGTTTCATCGTTGCTTTATATTGATTCTTCTACGTAATCTCTTCTTACCACAAAGCGGGTAGCTACCGGCAATTTCTGAGCAGCCAAACGCAATGCTTCTTTTGCTACTTCTTCAGGTACACCTTCTGCTTCAAATAATATGCGTCCCGGGCTTATACGTGCTACAAAATATTCAGGAGCACCTTTTCCTTTACCCATACGTACTTCGGCAGGTTTCTTTGTAACTGGCTTATCAGGGAATATGCGGATCCATATTTGTCCTTCACGTTTCATGTGACGGCTGACCGCCTGACGAGCTGCCTCTATCTGTCTGCCGGTTATCCAGGCTTCTTCCAGGGTCTTGATTCCAAAAGAACCGAATGAAAGTTCTGCTCCACGTTTAGTGTTGCCTTTCATTTTGCCTTTCTGCATCTTCCTGTACTTCGTTTTCTTTGGCTGTAACATTATTGCAAGATATTGATCGGATTGTTACTTTTTTCTTTTCGATTATTTTTTTGAACGGTCACGGTCTCTTCCACCATCTCTTCCGTCGCGTTGACCATCACGTCCACCAGGCCTGTTTCCACGTGGAGGTCTTCCTCCACTAGGTCTTTGTCCCATTGGTTTATCACCACGGCCACCAGTTACAGTCTGGCTTTCAATGCTTGGAACGAGATCAGGTTTTCCATAAATCTCACCTTTACAAATCCATACTTTAATACCAATACGACCATAAGTTGTATGAGCTTCAGCTAAAGCATAATCTATATCGGCACGAAGTGTATGTAATGGGATACGACCTTCTTTTATCATCTCACGACGAGCCATTTCAGCACCTGCCAATCTACCTGATATTAAAACTTTTATTCCTTCAGCACCTATTCTGATTGTTGAAGCAATGGCAGTCTTGATAGCGCGGCGATAAGAGATACGTCCTTCAATTTGGCGGGCAATAGCATTTGCTACTATCACTGCATCCATTTCCGGCCGTTTGATCTCCGAAATGTTGATCTGGATCTCTTTCTTAGTGATCTTCTTCAACTCTTCTTTCAGCTTGTCAACTTCCTGACCACCCTTACCAATGATGATACCCGGGCGAGCAGTATGTATGGTTACGGTAACCAGTTTAAGGGTGCGTTCAATAACTATTTTTGAAACCCCTGCCTTTGATAGACGAGCGTTAAGATAGTTACGAATCTGATCATCTTCAATCAGTTTATTTTCGAAACGTCTTCCGCCATACCAGTTGGAATCCCATCCCCTGATGATGCCTAGCCTGTTACCTATTGGATTTGTTTTTTGTCCCATTCAACAAAATATTATTTAGTTGTTTAAAGCCTGCTTTGCAGTATTCTTTTATTCAGTTATTCTGTTATCAATTAAAACTGTAACATGATTGGAGCGCTTGCGGATACGATGTGCACGTCCCTGCGGAGCAGTCCTTATACGTTTCAGTGAACGTCCACCATCAACACCAATCTCTTTAATATAAAGGTTAGTATTTTCCATGCGGGTACCTTCATTCTTAGCCTGCCAGTTGGCAAGTGCCGAAAGAACAAGTTTATGTAAGCGGGTGCTAGCTTCCTGAGGTGAGTGGTGTAGTACATTTAATGCTTGTTCTACTTTCATACCGCGCACCATATCAGCTACAAGGCGCATCTTACGGGGTGAAGTGGGACAATTGTTCAACTTTGCGAACGATTCCTTCTTCTTAGCCTCTTTGACCAACTCGGCTCTATTATGTTTACGTGATCCCATCGGTGTGTTCTTTCTTTATTTTTTACCTTTATCTTTACTACCGGCGTGTCCCCTGAAAATACGGGTCGGTGAGAATTCTCCGAATTTATGACCTACCATGTTCTCTGTTACATAAACCGGTATGAATTTATTTCCGTTGTGCACTGCTATCGTTTGACCAACGAAGTCAGGAGATATCATTGATGCACGTGACCAGGTTTTAATAACAACCTTCTTGTTGGAGTTAAGCGCATCCAACACTTTCTTTTCCAGTTTATGGTCGATATAAGGACCTTTTTTTAGCGATCGGCTCATATTAAAATGCTGTTTATGATCAATTACTTCTTCCTTCTTTCAATGATATACTTGCTGGAAGCCTTCTTCGGGTAACGAGTCTTATAACCCTTTGCCGGAATTCCCTTGCGTGAGCGGGGATGTCCTCCTGAAGCTCTTCCTTCACCACCACCCATTGGGTGATCAACCGGATTCATAACCACAGCACGTGTGCGGGGACGACGTCCAAACCACCGTGTACGACCAGCTTTACCTGATACTTCGAGATTATGCTCAGTGTTAGATACCATTCCGATGGTTGCTTTACAAGTCTGTAAAATCATCCTTGTTTCACCTGAAGGCAGCTTGATGATTGCAAACTTACCATCGCGCGACATAAGCTGGGCTGAAGAACCTGCACTACGTGCCATCTTTGCTCCCTGTCCCGGTCGAAGTTCTATATTATGTATCACCGTTCCAAAAGGAATCTCACTTAAGTAAAGTGAATTACCAATCTCTGGTTGTACACCTTTACCTGATAATATCTGCTGACCAACTTTCAATCCATTGGGAGCTACAATATATCTCTTTTCACCATCAGCATAAAATAACAAAGCTATGCGTGCTGTGCGGTTAGGATCGTATTCAATACTTTGTACGGTTGCAGGAATATCTTCCTTATCACGTTTGAAGTCAATGATACGGTATTTCTGTTTATGTCCGCCACCTATCGACCTGACGGTCATTTTACCATCATTGTTTCTTCCTCCCGATCTCTTTTGAGATACCAAAAGGCTCTTCTCCGGACTGGTGGCTGTGATGTCATCCAGGGCGCTTACCAGTTTAAAGCGCTGACTTGAAGTGGTCGGTTTGAATTTCTTTAAAGCCATTATCTTTAAATATTGCTATAAAAATCAATTGTTTCACCTTCAGCTAATGTTATGATAGCTTTCTTAAATGAACCTGAGTTACCCTTTACTATACCTGCTTTGGTATATCTACTCTTTGCCTTAGCGGCATAGTTCATTGTTTTTACTTCTCTAACATCAACTCCGTATAATTCTTCTACAGCTTTCTTGATCTGTATTTTATTTGAGTCCTTCTTGACGATGAACCCGTAACGGTGGAGCTTTTCACCCAAGGCTGTCATTTTTTCCGTAACTATCGGCTTTACTATGATTCCCATCGTTCTCTTTATTAATGGTTTCTATTCTCAGCGCTTTTATGCGGTGAATTAATTTTGAAAAACTTTTTCTATCTCGGCAACAGATCCTTCAAGAATGATCAGATTATGAGCACGAAGAATCTCGTATGTGTTTAAGTCACATGCTCTTAAAACCCTTGCCTGCTTTAAGTTACGGGATGACAAATATAGTGCTTTATTGCTATCACTCAACACCATAAGAGTTCTTTTACCAGTAAGTTTTAAATTGTCGAGTAATTCAATGAATATCTTTGTTTTAGGCTTCTCTATATTAAGATCTTCTAAAACTACAATATTGTTATTCTTTGCTTTATAACTTATTGCTGACAAACGAGCAAGTTGTTTAAGCTTTTGGTTCAATTTAAAACTATATGATCGTGGACGAGGTCCAAATACTCTGGCACCACCATGTAATAAAGGTGATTTAATACTACCGGCTCTTGCTCCGCCTGTTCCTTTTTGTTTCTTCAATTTCCTGGTACTTCCCGAAATTGTTGACTTTTCCTTGGCACTATGAGTTCCCTGACGCTGATTTGCGAGGTATTGCTTAGTATCAAGATAGATGGCGTGATCGTTGGGCTCTATATTGTAGATCGAATCGCTCAGGGTAACTGTCCTTGCAGTCTTCTCCCCTTTTATGTTATAAACTTCTAGCTCCATCGTTCAATTATTACATATGATCCATTAGCTCCAGGTACTCCACCTTTTACCAATAATAGATTCTTTTCCTTAACTATTTTGATTATCTCAAGATTAATCATCTTCCTTCTCTTGCTTCCCATCTGTCCTGCCATACGTATTCCTTTGAATACTCTTGATGGCCATGATGATGCTCCCACTGATCCGGGTGCTCTTAATCTGTTGTGCTGTCCGTGAGTTGTTCCACCTACTCCGGCAAAACCATGGCGACGAACTACTCCCTGAAAACCCTTACCTTTTGTTATGCCAACTACATCAATATATTCTCCCTCTACAAATACATCGACCTCTACCTTATCTCCAAATTGTTTGCGGTGGTCGGCTTCAAAACGTGTAAACTCTACAAGTTTCCTTTTCGGTGTAATTCCGGCTTTTGCAAAATGGCCTTTCTCAGCCTGATTGGTATGTTTATCCTTTTTATCTTCGTAAGCAAGCTGAATGGCATCATATCCATCAACTTCCTTTGTCCTGATCTGTGTGACAAAACAAGGGCCGGCTTCAATGACCGTTACGGGTATATTCTTGCCATTGGCATCAAATACACTGGTCATTCCGATTTTTTTTCCTATAATTCCTGACATTGCAGTATCATGTTTAATTTGATGATTCTTTTTTCAAACAGCACTCGTGTATCTCTTACACTATCACACTTTGATTTCAACTTCAACTCCACTTGGCAATTCCAGTTTCATCAGCGCATCTATTGTCTTACTGGTGGTACTGTAAATATCGAGTAAACGTTTGTAAGAGTTCAATTCAAATTGTTCCCTCGATTTTTTATTGACAAAGGTTGACCTCAACACAGTGTATATCTTCTTATTAGTCGGTAACGGAATTGGTCCGTTAACAACTGCACCGGTTGACTTCACGGTCTTTACGATCTTTTCTGCTGACTTGTCTACCAGGCTGTGATCGTACGATTTCAGTTTAATTCTGATCCTTTGGCTCACGTTAATTTGAGTTTATTGATTTAATGCTTTCGTTATTTGATAAGGTATCCTTTAATCTTATATATAATATCGTCAATCATCGATTGTGGTAACTCTGCATAGTTCGAAAATTCCATGCTCGAACTTCCCCTGCCCGATGTTATAGTACGAAGGCTTGTTACATATCCAAACATCTCTGCTAATGGAACATGTGCCTTTACTATCTGGTAACGATTTTTGTGCTCAATTCCTTCTACACTGGCCCTGCGTTTATTCAAATCACTTGTGATTTCTCCTACATACTCATCAGGAACGTTAACCTCTAAGCGCATTACCGGTTCCATCAATACAGCGTGTGCTTTTCGGGCAGCTTCCTTGAAGCCAACTTTTGCACAAATCTCAAATGCCAGTGCATCTGAATCAACCTGATGATATGAACCATCTGTAATACGTACTTTTAAGCTTTCGAGACTGAAGCCGGCCAGTACACCGTTTTGCATTGCAATACGGAATCCTTTTTCAATTGATGGGATATATTCTTTTGGAATATTACCACCTTTTATATCATTAATAAACTGTAATCCCTTAACTCCCTGATCTGCCGGTCCCATTTCAAATTGAATGTCAGCAAATTTACCTCTGCCACCGTGTTGTTTCTTATAAACTTCGCGATGTTCAACCGTACTAGTAATTGCTTCTTTATATGCAACTTGCGGATTTCCTTTGTTAACTTCAATCTTAAACTCCCTGCGTAAACGATCAGTTATAATATCAAGGTGAAGTTCACCCATACCGCTTATTACAGTCTGTCCGGTTTCTTCATCAATCTTTACAGTAAAGGTTGGATCTTCTTCAGCAAGCTTTATTAGTGCTGCATCAAGTTTCTCAACATCATCCTGAGTTTTTGGCTCAACTGCAAGAGTTATTACAGGTTCAGGGAATGTAATTGATTCAAGTATAATTGGATGCTTTTCGTCGCAAATAGTATCACCTGTGCGTAATTCCTTAAAACCTACCAGGGCAGCAATGTCACCAGCTTCAATATGGTCAAGAGGATTTTGCTTATTAGCATGCATTTGCATGATACGCGAAATACGCTCTTTCTTATTTGTCCCGGTATTTAATACATAACTTCCTGCTTCAAGTTTACCAGAGTATACTTTAACGAATGCCAATCTTCCAACATAAGGATCAGTGGCAATTTTAAATACAAGAGCTGAGAAAGGATCTTCTGAATTAGTATGACGAGCTTCTTCTGCTTCAGTTTTTGGATTAATTCCAATAACTGACTCTATTTCAGAAGGATCAGGCAGATATGAAACCACTGCATCAAGTAATGGTTGAATTCCTTTATTCTTAAATGCTGCACCACAAAGTACAGGAGTAATACGTTGTTCAATAGTTGCTTTGCGAATAATTCCTCTCATTTCGTCAGCTGTAATCGAATCGTGATTAACAACAAACTTTTCAAAGAGCACTTCGTCTTCTTCAGCAACACCTTCAATCAATTTAGTTCTGTATTCTTCAACAACATCTTTAAGTTCAGCAGGTACTTCACCTTCAGTAAAGTTAGCACCCAATGAATTATCAGTATCGTCCCAGAGAATAGCTTTGTTAGTAATAAGATCAACTACGCCGGTAAAGTTTTCTTCCTCACCTATAGGAATCTGTAAAACAACAGGGTTAGCACCCAACTTATCCTCAATTTGGTGTATTACTTCAAAAAAATCAGCACCAGCCCTGTCCATTTTATTAACAAAACTGATGCGTGGCACTTTGTACTTATCGGCCTGTTTCCAGACTGTTTCACTTTGAGGTTCAACACCATCAACAGCACTGAAGATCGCAACTGCGCCATCCAGTACTCTTAGTGAACGTTCCACCTCAACTGTAAAGTCAACGTGGCCCGGTGTATCAATAATATTTATTTTATATTTTTCGTCCCTGCAATCCCAAAAAACGGTAGTTGCAGCAGAAGTAATGGTAATTCCGCGTTCTTGTTCCTGGATCATCCAGTCCATTGTAGCAGTACCATCATGTACTTCTCCAATTTTATAATTCTCTCCAGTATAATACAATATACGCTCCGTTGCCGTGGTTTTACCCGCGTCAATGTGCGCCATAATGCCGATGTTGCGTGTATGTGCTAATCTGTCCGACATTTCTTGTTATTGTACTATTGTTAATTAATGATTGGTTAAAACTGTATATTTTATTCTACTAGAATCTGAAGTGAGAGAACGCCTTATTAGCATCAGCCATACGGTGAGTATCTTCTTTCTTCTTAAAAGCAGCGCCTTCTTCCTTATAAGCAGCAAGGATTTCACCGGCAAGTTTAGCTGCCATAGTTTTCTCGTGGCGTTTACGTGAGAAAAGGATCAGGTTTTTCATTCCAATTGAGCTCTTACGTGAAGGGCGGATTTCAGAAGGAATCTGAAAAGTAGCACCACCTATACGACGACTGCGAACCTCAACATTAGGAGTGACATTATTAAGACCTTTTTTCCAAACTTCAAGTCCGTCTTCGTTTGATTTTTCTGATACAATTTCAATTGCATCATAGAATATCTGGAAAGCAAGGTTTTTCTTACCTGTGTACATAAGGTTGTTAACGAACTTGGTAACAAGCACGTCACCAAACTTCGGATCAGGAAGTATGATTCTCTTTTTTGGTTTTGATTTCCTCATTTTTTATATACTTATCGGTTACCTTAAACCGGAATTATTTTTTTCCTTTACCTTTTGCTGGAACTGCAGCTTTGCCACCTTTTGGACGCTTTGTTCCGTATTTTGAACGACGTTGGTTACGACCATCAACACCCGAAGTATCAAGGGCTCCCCTGATGATGTGATATCTTACACCCGGTAAATCTTTAACCCTGCCGCCACGGATCATTACGATCGAGTGTTCCTGAAGATTATGACCTTCACCTGGTATATAAGCGTTTACTTCCTTACTGTTGGTGAGTCGAACCCTGGCTACTTTACGCATAGCTGAATTAGGTTTCTTAGGTGTAGTGGTATAAACCCTTACACAAACACCTCTTCGCTGCGGGCAACCATCGAGAGCGGGAGATTTGCTCTTGAAAGTTAACTTTGTACGTCCTTTACGAACCAATTGCGAAATTGTAGGCATATCAATACTTTTAAATTTTAGTTTATCGCTGCTTTACCCTTTTTTTTAGGGACTGCAAAAGTACAACTATATTTGATTAATACAATAAGCTGATAAAAAAATAATTACGCGCTGTGCCATCCTTACTCCGACTGCTCTTTTTGTACTCGTAAAATTTACTTGTATTCTAAAAAGCCTGTCTTTTACTCAGCTTCCGGAATTAACGGTGGGATCTTGATACCGGATAGACATTATTGGCTCTTGCCTTTTTCTACTAGACCTAATCAGCCTTCTTGCGAAGCGGCTCTCTTGCCTTGTCTGATCGAAACCTATGGTGTCTAAATTTATCAGGTTCCCTTGATTCGCTAAAATCTCAGAAATTTTCTCAATCTTCACTAAGTCAATCTTGCCTTAGCTTCTAATTGAGGGTGCAAAAGTAAGAATAAATTTCACACTTACAACTTTTTAGTAAAAAAAATGTGGTATAACGCTATTTTTTCACCAATGTCACTCGTACCACCTGTTTCATCACTACATCCCTTGTTATCTTTTACCATTTGGATGTTTGTCTTCCTGTTATATTTTTTCATAAGTTTGACGCACAAATTAACTACTTATGGCTATTGGCAAGAAGATCCCGCACACTTACGTTATTATATTTACTATCATCCTTATTGCTGCCGCCTTTACGTGGTTTGTTCCAGGTGGCTCTTTCCAAAGAGAGATGATAAAAACCTCAGCCGGACAAAGTGAAGTAATTAAAGCTGATTCGTTTACTTACTCTGAGAACGTTCCCCAAACCTGGCAGATCTTTTCAGCTTTCTATAAAGGATTTGTCAGGTCCCCCAAAATCATTGTCTTTATACTCATTCTGGGCGGGGCTTTTTGGCTGCTAAATGAAAGCAGGGCAATTGATATGGGCGTTTATGCTTTTTTAAAGAAAAGTGACAAGCTCAATAAGTTCAGGTTGATAAGGTTTCTGGGTGTGAATAATATTATTATAACCATTGTAATGCTAATTTTTAGCTTTTTTGGTGCCATCTTCGGCATGAGTGAAGAAACAATCGCCTTCGTAATCATCTTTGTACCAATGGCTATAAGCATGGGATATGATTCCATAGTGGGTGTGTGTATGTGTTTCATAGCTGCCGGAATGGGATTTGCAGGCTGCCTTATGAATCCTTTTACATTGGGAATAGCTCAGGAAATTGCCGGTTTGCAACTCTTCTCCGGACTCGAGTACCGCTTCATTATCTGGCTGGTTGTAAATATTATAGGTATTAGTTATGTTTTATGGTATGCTGCCCGGGTTAAGAAAGACCCAAAACGTTCAATTGTTTATTCTGAAGATAAGTACTGGCGTGAGCATCATGAAAAAACCAATCTTGAGATTTCCGATAAATCCTTAACCTCAACCTGGATAGCATATGCCGGTGTTTTGATCGCCATTACAGCATCTGCCATTTATTGGCCGGTTAATCCAATAGCACTCGGCGCAAACTCATTTACAGTACCTGCATTACCTGTACTTGCTGTGCTGTTTGCAATCTTGGGATTCATATCTGCTCGTAAGTCGGTACAGGCATTTGTACTGAATATCCTAATTTTTACTATTCTCTTTCTGGTTGTAGGGGTTACCGGATTCAACTGGGGATTACTCGAACTTGCTTCACTCTTTTTTGCTATGGCAATTGTGGCAGGAATGGCAATGGGTAAGAATGCCAATGAAATTACTAAATCATTCGTTACAGGTGCTAAAGATATTATGTCGGCTGCCCTCGTTGTTGGACTTGCCGGAGGTATCATTGTAATTCTTGAAGACGGAAGGATTATTGATACTATATTATATGGAATCTCCCGCTCAATTGAAGGCATGGGAAAAATCTCTACTCTAACAATGATGTATGTGTTTCAATCAGGCCTAAATATGATCATCACATCAGGTACTGCCAAAGCTGCTCTTATTATGCCAATTCTAAGAGATATATCAGATATGGTAAATCTTTCAAAACAGGCAACTGTGACTGCATTTCATATAGGTGACGGATTTACCAATCTCATTACTCCCACATCAGGTGTTTTGATTGGTGTACTTGAAGTTGCCAGAATCCCTTTTAGTAAATGGTTCAGATGGGCCTGGAAGCTGATATTGATCTTCGTTATACTGGGATGGTTACTCCTGATACCTACTGTTACAATGCAGCTCAATGGATTCTAAAGAGAATTATAAAAGATACTAATTATACTCCTATTTCAAATTTTATTATGAGAATAAGTAGGAGTTGTAAAGAGAATTTCATATTATTGCATTAAATGTAATCTTATTGAACAATGGCATTTGAAAGTTTGACTGATGACAAAATCATGGATCTTTTAAATTGTCCTAAGCATCTGGTTAATCCTCAAGCAAGGATGAAAATAAAAGATGGACATGAACAAGTAAATTATAAAGCTGTTTCAACAGATGGAAGCGATATTCAGTTTGAAATTTATAAACGACAAAATCTAAACATCATCGATGATTTTTCCTGCGGAATTTCATGGATTACATCTAATGGCGAAGTAATAACACTTAAAAGATATAATGGCCCCAGTCATAACCATTGTAATCAACTTGAGAAGGAAAAAATTGGTTATAACTCGCATATACATCATGCTTCTGAAAAATATATAAAAGCTAACAAAAAACCTGAAGGATATGCTGAAATAACTTCTAAGTATCAAACTTTAGAAGGTGCATTACATTGTCTAGTTAAAGATTGTAATATTAATGGTATAAGTACATCGCCTGACATTACTAATCAAACCAAATTATTTGAACATGAATCTTGACATAAACAAACTAAAGGATTCTATTTGTGCACTTTTATGCACTGATGTTTTTGTTCATGAGAAGGACCATGATTTACTTCTATTAGAAACGCCATTTACTTTTTCAGATGGTGACCCATATCAATTTTATATTAAGGAATTACCTGGAGGAATTCTGCGACTCACGGATATGGGACATACATTAATGCATTTAAGTTATGAGAATGACATTGACAAATTTAGGGATGGAACACGTGGAAGATTGTTTGATCAAATTAAAGCAGAGAATGGAATAAAGGAAAAGGATGGGGAAATATATATTGAGACTCCTCTCGAGAATTTAGGATATAACATTTTTAAGTTAGGTCAAGCATTAACTAAAATCAATGATCTCACTTTCCTTAATAGGGCAAGAGCAGAATCAACTTTTTATGAAGATTTGAACGAACTCTTACAGAGAATTGTAAGCGATGAAAAAATTGTAAAAGATTATTTCTTTGAAGAGCTTGAAAATGCAAGAGATTATCCAATAGACTATAGAATAGAAGGGAAGAATGCCCCTTTGTTATTATTCGGAATACCTGGAAGGGATAAAGCCCGATTAACAACTATTATATTAGAACGATTATTGCGAGCTAAAATAGATTTTGACAGTTTGTTGATTTTTTCTGATCAAGGAATAATTCCTAAACCGGATTTAGCCCGACTTTCCAATGCAGGTGGCGAGATGATTGCTTCACTGGATGCTGAAGGTGATTTTACAAGGAAACTTCTAAGAAAAGTTAGTTAAAGCATTATATTACAAGGAAATTTATCCCTTACTTCCTAACTCTCATTTCAGTTCAAACCTGCACAACACTGAATAGTCTAGCTTTATCTTTTCGAAATCTACATTAGGTTCAGATGTTGACCCAACTTTTTCCTCGAACATAAATACGTTTGCTGTCCTTGGGTTAAAGAGATTGTTTTCAAGTTCCTGAATATATAATGACCTTCCCGCAGTTTGGTTAATTGCCTCGGCCAATGCATCAGCTTTTTCTTTAGCTGCTTTAACAGCATTAACTTTAATTTCCTTCCTAAATTGAACGATGTTACTATTGTCCAGCCTATCAATCGACACATTAGAAATGCCAATCTTTTCCAGCTCAACGAACACCCGGCTTGCTGTCTTGCCATCATGTACCAGTATCTGGTATTCTTTCATCAGTATTATGTCGTTCCCTCTAAGGAAGTAGGATTTGAAATTACTGGCAATGTCTCTTATCTGCACATCCTTCTTAACATCAATTCCAATCTTTTCAAGTTTTTGTATCATTTGTGACTCGAGATCACTGATTGTGATTTTATTCTTGTTGTCTTTTTCATTTAGTATCACTTTCAAATAAATCAAATC
>JBLMZZ010000075.1:0-3993 GCA_050259095.1 Omnitrophica WOR_2 bacterium
GTTTCCTGGAATATTCTTAGGGCCTGTACAATACTATAAATTACTAAATAAAACTGATAGCGGCATATGGTCGAAATAGCACAAATAAAAAGGATTTCAACTTCAATAAGGGCAATACTCAATACAGGTCACGACAGATCAATAAAGGCAAGGAAGAACATTTTAATTTCATTTTTCATAAAAGGAATCAGCATTGTCATTGGATTCATCTTTGTTCCTTTACTTATTAATTATCTGGGTACAGCTGAATATGGTATCTGGATTACATTAAGTTCAGTAATTGCCTGGATAGGATATTTTGATATAGGGCTTGGCAATGGTTTAAGAAATAGATTTGCCGAATCGTTGGCAAAAGGAGAACATGCATTAGCTAAGATTTATGTAAGTACTACTTATATCGGTTTGACGCTAATTTTCGGTATTTTTTTCGTTGTTTTCTATCTTATCTCTCCATTAGTTGACTGGGCAATTGTTTTAAATGCCTCATCTTCCTTATCGCATGAATTACTTATACTTGTTCAAGTGACAGTTGGATTTTTCTTGTTGAGATTTATTCTTAAATTAATATCAGTAATTATCATTGCTGATCAAAGACCCGCAATCAGTAATACATTTGAACCACTAGGAAATTCAATTTCCTTGATAGGTATTTTATTGCTAATGCATTTCACTGCTCCTTCATTACTAAACCTGGGAATCGTTCTTGGTGTATCGCCCCTGATTGTACTAATATTTGTAAGTATTTACTTCTTCAATAGGGATTATAAACCCTACAGACCTTCGTTCGGTCATGTTAAATTTCACTATTTTAAGGATCTTGCCGGTCTTGGATTGCAATTTTTTATCATACAAATCACAGTGGTAGTTATAATGTCGACTAACAATATAATAATTACTCAGATAGTCGGGCCCGAATCCGTTACATCTTATAATATCGCCTACAGATATTTTGGACTGATTTCAATGGGGTTTTCAATTATTTCAAACACTTTCTGGTCGGCATATACTGAAGCATATATAAAAAAGGACTTTAACTGGATTAAAAAAAATACAAGATCTCTTATTCACATATGGCTTGGTATTAGTGTAGCACTGATCATCATGCTGATTTTTTCTAATCAATTTTATCATTTTTGGGTAGGTGATAAAGTTAAGGTCCCGTTTTATCTCTCCCTGTATTCAGCATTATTTGTAATGATAACAGTATGGGTGAATATATATACATACTTTATAAATGGTACCGGGAAAATTAAGGTTCAACTTTATACTACAGTAATATCAGCTATCATCAGTATCCCTTTATCAATATTCCTTGCTAAAAACTTTGGAATGGGGGCTGCCGGTGTTGTATTAGGTTCTTGCCTTGCGTACCTGCCTATTGCAATAATTTCACCTCTTCAATATAAGAAAATTGTAGCGGGTCATGATACAGGTATTTGGGGGAAATAAAGAACATAAAAAATTAATAATCAAAAGTGTTGTTCGATTGTTGCATTTAAACCAACTAAATACCAATTTAAAAATAAATGTTCAGGTTTCCGGTGTATCAGCCTTCATTGAAAGGCAATGAGCGAAAGTATTTAAACGATTGTCTTGATTCAAACTGGCTTACCTGGCAAGGCAAGTACGTAAGAGAGTTTGAAGAGAAATTTGCAGATTATATAGACGTTAAATACGCTACAAGCACTTGCAATGCCACAACAGGATTACATCTTGCCTTATTAGCCCTGGGAATTGCTGAAGGTGATGAAGTAATTGTACCTACTCTTACTTACATTGCATCAGTAAATTCAATTGTATATTGTGGTGGTACTCCCATATTTGCCGAATCACTTCCAGACACTTGGCAGATTGACCCGGCTGATGTTAGAAAGAAAATCACCCCCAATACAAAAGCTATCATGGCTGTTCATATTTATGGTCATCCTTGTGATATGGATGAACTTAAAAAGATAGCTACTGAAAACAATATTGTTATCATTGAAGATGCAGCAGAAAGTTTTGGCTCAATGTATAAAGGAAAATATACGGGAACAATTGGTGATATTGGTGTCTTTAGTTTTTTCGGAAATAAAACTATTACTTCAGGTGAAGGAGGAATGGTTGTTTCAAATAACAAGACGCTCATTGATAGGGTAATGCTTTATAAAGGTCAGGGATTGGCTAAATACCGTGAGTATTGGCATGAAGTAATTGGCTTTAATTATAGAATGACTAACACGGCTGCTGCTATAGGATTGGCACAATTAGAAAGAGCTGATGAAATAATTAGTAAGAAAATTGAAATAGCATCCTGGTATATTGAATTACTTCAAGATTTACCTCTTACATTTCATCTTCCAATTGGAGATGTAAAACACACTTACTGGATGTTTACTGTTCTCACACACGACATTTCTACACGTAGTAAACTACGCTCATACCTCTCGGATAATGGAATTGAAACCAGGCCGGTATTTCATCCAGTGCATACTATGCCAATGTATAATGATAATTATCAGCAATGTAAGGTTGCCGAAGATTTAGGTTGGAGGGGTATAAATCTTCCAAGTTACCCTGATCTTTCCCGAAATGATGTATTTGAGATATGCGCTGTTATTAGGGACTTCTATAACCAATAATAAATGAATTTCAGAGTATTCGATTCACATGATGAAGATTGGGCATTAGCCCTTGAGAATATCCCCCTTGAGAACAGGGATATAAATTACTTGCCAAATTGGTACAGAACATGGATTGATCACGAAAAAGCAGAAGCAAGATGTATATATGCTATCGTTGACGGGTACCATTTACTGTATCCATTTTTCTTAAAAAGGATTAATAATTATGATCTTGATAGAGAGTATTTTGATATCCAAAGCGCATATGGATATGGAGGGGTAATTACCAGTACATCAGACATCCCTGAACCTACCGCAAATAAATTCAATAGATTAGTTGATGAATATTTGACTGAGAATAATGTAATTGCAGAATTTATCAGGTTGCACCCCTTGCTCAATCATTTTAAGAGAGATGCTGATTATAGTCTGGTAAGGAGAAATGTTTACGTAGAAACGAATGACTTATATAAGATACCTGATAAGCAGGCACGCCAGAATATTGCTAAATCAAAGCTATTAAATGTAATTGTTGTATACGATAGGGACTTGATACATATGAATGAGTTCATGCAACTTTATTCAACAACAGCCGAGAGATTAAACATGCATCCTTACTATAGATTTGGTCTGAAATATTTTGAGTCTGTAAAAAATGAGTTACATGAATATGCTTGTCTTATTCATGTGGTATGGAATGATGTAATTATTTCCAGCGGATTATATTTCAATTATAATGGCAAGGCAAACCTTCATCTCGCAGGGTCTTTATTTGAATATCAGCATTTAAGGCCTAATGACATGCTCTATGATGCCACTATAAATTATTCCATAAAAGCAGGAGCGAAAATTCTTAATCTGGGAGGTGGAACGACTTCTAGTCCAGTTGATTCATTGTATAGGTTTAAATCGAAGTATAGTAATTTGCATAAAGATGTGTTGATAGGCAAAAAAATAATTAATCAAAAAGTTTATGCTAAAATAATTGGGACCTGGGAGCGTGAACATCCACAACTTCAGGAAAGGTATAATAACTACTTTCTAAAATATCATTATCAGTCTTGATTCTATTATTTTCAATAGGTTAGGCAAATCTCCTCTGATTGATTAAACTACTAATGTACTTCTGTAAGGCAATGCCAATAGAATTATCAGTTTGTGGTGAATTGATGCCGAATAAATTAAAAGGTATCTCAATATTTCCAGCTAATTCAGGATATTTTAAATTAATTGATCTGACGATGTTATCCACTTGACTTTTTATTTTCTGCCCTGAATCCAGGTATCTGCTTCTTTGTATATGTTCAATATCGGATTTCTTCATAATGTCATCAATTAGGGTAAGTATTGTAAGTAGGATTGCAAATGTGGGAGCAAAAAACGGTTTACC
>JBLMZZ010000076.1:0-24275 GCA_050259095.1 Omnitrophica WOR_2 bacterium
ACACAGAGAACGAAATTAAGGACAAAGCTTGATTAGGACAACCTTGTTTTCGTCGCTGAGTTATTTAAATGGAATAAAATGAAGTGCAGAGCAGTGTATTAAAATCTCCGCGTTTGAGGCAACTGAAATAATATAGACTTGTGATTCTGCTTACCAGCCTAAAATCCAGCCAAACATTAGAGGAGCAACAATAGTAGCATCACTCTCTACAATGAATTTTGGTGTGTGTATGTCAAGCTTTCCCCAGGTTATTTTTTCATTTGGTACTGCTCCTGAATAACTCCCGTAAGAAGTGGTTGAATCGCTGATCTGGCAGAAATAAGACCAGAATGGTACATCATGCCACTGAAGATCCTGATACATCATTGGAACTACACAAATTGGGAAATCACCTGCAATTCCTCCGCCTATCTGGAAGAATCCTATTCCTTTACCCGATGAGTTCTTTTTGTACCAGTCGGCTAACCACATCATATACTCTATACCAGTCTTAACCGTTGAAGGTTTCAATTCCTGCTTGATGCAGTATGATGCGAAAATATTCCCCATCGTACTGTCTTCCCAGCCTGGGACTACAATAGGCAGGTTCTTTTCTGCCGCAGCAAGCATCCATGAATGTTTTGGATCAATCTCATAATCTTGCTCCATTACTTTGCTTAGCAGAAGCTGATACATGTATTCATGTGGGAAATAACGTTCACCGTTTGCTTCAGCATTCTTCCAGATCTTTTCAATATGATGCTGTATCTTTCTAAAAGCTTCTTCTTCAGGAATACAGGTGTCGGTTACTCTGTTCAGACCTTTGTCGAGCAATTCATATTCTTGTTCAGGAGTCAGATCGCGATAATTCGGAACTCGTTTATAATGAGAGTGAGCTACGAGATTCATGATATCTTCTTCAAGATTTGCACCTGTACAAGTAATAATTTGCACTTTATCCTGACGAATCATTTCGGCTAATGATATACCCAATTCAGCAGTGCTCATTGCTCCTGCAAGGGTGATCATCATCTTTCCACCTTCTAATAAATGTGATTCATAGGCTTTGGCAGCATCAATTAAAGTTGCAGCATTGAAATGCCTGTAGTGATGCTCGATAAATTGGGAAATAGGTCCTTTATTCATTATAGTAATTTTTTGCAAAGATAAAAAACAAAATAGTTTTTTTGCCTATTAAATACTATCTTTCAGGCCAAAAATAGCTAATACCCGAGTCTACTTATATTGCAAACAATCAGGCAGTTTGAATAGAATTAAATCCTCTTCCGCTAATATGTTACTTAGTATTATTACTAATTTAATTACTTGTAATTTTTTGCGGGCGAAAAACTCAAAAAATAACTTTCATTTTGTAAGTAAGCGGGAATCAAACTGTGCTTTAATTGCCATCCTTGTTTCTATTTTATGGATTTCACCTCTAACCTCTCTGGCTCAAAAGAACTCTGAGAAAGAAGTACCTGAGGTTGATATCTCTATGGCGTTGGGTGACAGATATTATGATGCAGTTGAGTATCTTGAAAAGAACCCCTGGATGTATGATACGCTGGTTAAAGCAAACATTCCACCCGATCTTGCGTTCTCTGTCATCTTTCCGGGACTTACACGTTACTCAGCAATAAAAGACATCATGGAAACCAGCGCTATGAAGACATTGTATGTACAGTCAGGGCGCAAATATTCACACTACTCTATCGGGCGGTTTCAAATGAAGCCTTCTTTTGCTGAACTTGTCGAAAGAAACGTCGTTAAATACAAGTTATCTGATTACAAATTTAAGACTACCAATAACCCTAAAGCGCGAAGTGAAAGAGCTAAAAGGCTTGATTCTCCTGAATGGCAAGTGAGATATCTGGTGCTTTATATTAAAATCATGGATAAACGATTTTCTCATCTTAAATGGAAGACCCCCGAAGATAAAATACGCTTTTATGCCACTGCTTTCAATGTTGGTTTTAATAGAAATGAGCGTACAATCAGATATATGATGTCAAGACGATCATTGCTAAGAGTTTCCAAAGATCTGAAATCTAAATTGCGACATGGCGATATTGCCGCTTGGTTCTTTGAAAACGATGGTCGGAAATTCAAGTCTCATATCCCAATTCTTCCTGTTATCAAAGAAGTACCAACCTCCAAAGAGAAATAATTCCTTCCTCAAGAAAGAGATTCATTTGTTGAATTCATCGTGTTGTAGCATCTGATCTTTAAAAGAAATATAATCGGCAACCAACTTTGCTTTCTACTGAAATTTAAATGACTTGTCTTGAACAGATCAATAAGTAATTTCATAAAAACAAAAAAAAAGAGGAAAACTTTTACATTTTCCTCTTTTTCGATTGATTAGGATTTGGTGGTTGTGTGTATAAATACTTTATGGAATATTAATTCACAACTATTAGTTTAGACGAGCCAATAACCATATGGTTGCATGACAACTCTAAAATATATATTCCTGAATCCAAATCCGATATGTCAAGATCAATATGGTTAATACCAATTTTTGCCTGCCCTACGTAAGCCTTTTTTACTTCTTTTCCATTAAGTTCATTAATGGTTAAATCAATTGCCGCACTATTTGGCATATTAAAAACTAAACGGACTTTATCCTTTGAGGGATTGGGCCATATCGATATATTTAATAGTTTATTCATTTCATGGATACCATATGGATCTGGAACAAAACCAATCGCTGCCAATGACTTTTGAATTAATGAATCGGCCATGAAATTATTCCACAATAGTGCTGATCGGGAGTTCTCAATCATATTGATGATTGGTCCCTGATCAATTGCAAGATAGGAATCAGCAAACCAGTTTACTCTGGGATTATAAGCATCAAAGAAACCCATTCTGCCCCAAATATATTTACCCATTTCACGATAGAAATATTTAAGTGCTCCAAGAGATTCAACTGGAGTGTAAGGCATGGAAGACAGGGCCGCAGTTGGAGTAATTGTACCATTGTCGTTTGAGGTCATAGGTTCATGAACCTGATAACCCGAAGGGTCATCACTTGCAGTGAAGCCCCATGAGTTTGCTCCATAACCCGGGTAATTCTTTGGATTATCAATTGCATATGCCCTTTGTATAAGAGTATGGTTCTTGTTAAGATTAAAGTAGTTAGTAAACTGATCCTTGATATTGCGAGGATCAAATCCCTGAAAAGAGTAATGTGCGAAAAACAATGGACCTCCATAATCCCATCCAACATCTAGTTTGTATCCATAAAAGGTCTTTCCATTTCTATAATTTGATCCGGCCCAACCAGATTGCCACAAAGTAGCAGGTACCCCATGTGTAGGTGAAGCAATGGCAAGGATATAAACTATGGCAGCTTCATTCCATCCTCTGACAGCCATATTTATTTGCCAGCCAAAATTGGGCGACCAATGCCAGTAAAGAACATTTGAGTTGTTCTGTCGGTACCAATCCCATTCAATACTCTCCCATAAGAGAGTAATTTCATTTCTTATTTTGGTTTCTGTTGAGTCATTTCCATTAAAGTATTGGCGGGCAGTAAGTAATCCTTGCGCCATAAAGGCAGTTTCTACAAGATCTCCTCCATTATCAACATTTCCAAAAGGCACTACATTCCCGGTGTTACCATTCATCCAGTGTGGCCAGGCACCATGAAATCTGTCGGCTGTTGATAAGAAAGCTATTATCTTTAAGATACGGTCAATGCCTTCCTGACGAGTGATAAAACCCCTTTCAATACCGACTAAAAGTGCCATTATTCCAAATCCTGAACCCCCGGTAGTAACTATATCACCCGATGTATTTCGCTCACGGGTAAGGCCTGATACCGGATGTGCAAAATCATAAAAATATCTAAAGGTATATTGTTGAACCATTGTAAGTAATTCGTCATCACTGAATTCTCTTGTGGAAGCAGAAACAGTATCGGAATATTCTGATAATTGATTTGATGCATTTATTGAGGCTACCCTGTAAATGAGCGTACTATCGAAACCAAATTCTCTTACCCAGTCAACAAATCCGGTGTCGGTAGGTTGAATTAAGCCTATGGTACGAAATGTATTTCCATTGTTTAAAGATCGTTGAATCTGGTAACCATTTATATCTGTTTCAGGATTAGCATGCCAGATAATTTCTATATGACTATCATAACCGGTTGCTTTCACACCTGATGGAATCGAGGCTAATGGTGTTATGCCGCTTCCTTTAAAGACTCTCATATCATCAATCAATAGTGTGTGAAGATGATTATCAGCAATACTCTGCTTGAATCCTATTGTTTTGATGCGGGTAAAATCAACCGGATCACCGGCTTGTAAAAACACACTCATTGGTATAGTTATTCTTGTCCAAACACCTGCAGTGAGGTCATTTGTGTAGTCCTGTATTGAATGGAAAGAAGTTTTTACGTTGTTAATATCCTCCATGAAGATCAAAGGGAGATTTATTTTACTTATTCCTTCAATTGAATACAGGAGAAAATGTAATGTATCAGTATCTGTTAAATTTTTATCAGTCCAATTAAGGCCTGCAGCAATAGCAAGCCAATTACCCCCGGCAGCAGATTTCCATTTAAGTCTTAGACTATTAAGTCCCTGTGCGGCTTCAATATTATCTTCAACAGGAAACTTCCTAAGGTCTAATCCTAATCTTTCCAGGGTACTTGGTGCCGTTAATTCCATCCAGCTATAATCGTACATTACAGGAGTGGGACTGTCCTGAAAGTACAGGTAAGTCTGAGCAGTTATACTGAATCCGATCGTTATGAGTAGAAAGCTCAGAATAGGTTTTAGACATTTCATAATGCTGAGTTTAAGGTAATGCTTAATACCGGATGTAACATTAAACACCTAACAGTGTATAAATGCATCTTAATATTGAATGTTATTAAAAAGCATCACTTAATTAACCATTGAAAGCCGGTTAATATTCTTGACTAGAAACGATATACAGCAAATATAGAATACAAGACATCAGATCAAAGAATGATATACAGCAAATGCCAAATACAATATAAGACTCAAAGGAGCATTCTAAAATAATATCAAGTCAGATTTTATCTGATAGCACTGCCTTTCACTGCATAAAAGAAAATATACAAATAGCTGATTGCCGGTACTAAAAACGCCCAGGTATATCCATATGAATCAGCAACAATACCCATAATTGGTGGAATTATTGCACCCCCAAATATCATAGTATTTATAACTCCCGAAGCTGTGCTCAGTTCTCCTGAATCAAGATCCTTAACAGCGAGAGTAAATATATTTGGAAACATAATTGAGTTGAAAAGACCAATTGATACAACTGTCCAGAGTGCTACATGACCAGTGCTGAATGTTGTTATAATATCCAGAGCAGCGGCAACCAATGCAAAGACTGCAAGAGTACGGGCAGCTTTTCCGGTACCAATTTGCATGATTATAAAATTCACCACTGCAATTGCAAGGAAGATAAGTCCAATATTCCAATTCCAATCAGTAACAAAGGAGCCAGAGATTACTGCCAGCAACAAGACAGGTAAGGCGTAAGTTATCTTTTTGCTAAAACTGATATCAGTGAACATAAAAGATCCAAAGAAACGACCAACCATAGCACCTCCCCAATAGATTGCAACATACTTGGAAGCTTCACCGGGTTCAAAACCAATGGTCTTAACAAAGTAATTGATCATTAAACTGCCGTTACCTACTTCTGCACCAACATAAAAGAAGATACCCAACGCACCAAGCAGCACATGGGGATATTTCCAAACACTCTTCTTTTCAGTACTTGTTTTTTGAATCTCAGGTAACCTGATAGCCATGATCAATAAAGCAACCAGTAAAATAATAGAGGCCATAATGATAAAAGGCATCTGTACTGTTTGTGCTCTTTCAACAGATGTGAGCATATCTGAAGCACCTTTGAAAATGAAAACACCTATAATCCATGGAGCAAGCATTGTTGCAATTGAATTAAGTGCCTGAGTGAGATTTAACCGGCTCGATGCTGAAGACTCAGGGCCTAAAGCGGTAACATATGGGTTGGCGGCTGTTTGAAGGAATACAACTCCGGCGGCCAGAATAAAAGTTGAAATAAGAAAGAGTGTAAATGAAGGTACACTGGCAGAAGGGAAAAACATAAAAGCTCCAAGAGCCATAAGGAATAACCCGATTACCACTGCACTCTTATAACCTATCTTTTTAATATAAAGGCCGATAGGAATTGAGATAAACGCATAAGTGATAAAAAATGCAAAGTTTAATAATTGTGCTTCGAACTCACTTAACTCAAATATTCCTTTTACCTTAGCACTAAGAGTGATGATAAATGTGGTTGCAAATCCAAATATAAAGAAAATGGAGCTTATAACTGACATCCCCACTTTATAACTGGCCGGTTGCTTGTTTGTATTTTCTGCCTTTACGTTCATCTTGTGTCTGGATTTAATTTATATTTTTTGAATATTGGCAATTTGAATGTAAAAGTAATTCAACTACAACGTAATTCCAAAATTATTAAGAGGGCGTCTTATCTCTTTTGCCAAACCTTAGATAGTCAAGCATTAGTCCAATCTCGTTTGAGTCAACTTCATTAGCAATCAAGTGCTTACGGTCTTTGTTGAAGCTTTTAACAAACGATTTTAAATCGTCCTGTCTTGTTTCTATACTTTTAAGATAGTATTGAATTGCTTTTTCTTTATTCCCTAATGCAAATGCAACATGCCCGGCATTCATATAATCGAATGTATTTGGCTCCAGATCGAGTAGTTGAGTGTAGTATTGATCAGCTTCAGTTGTCCGGTGAAGCAGAAACAAGCACCATGCTACTGGTCGCATAGCAGATGAAGAACCCGGATTAGCAAATTCAATTCTGTAGAAATATTCTAATGCTTGTTCGGGTTTGTTAACATCAAGGTAGCTGGTACCAATTGAAGCATTAATTCTTTGATTTTCTGGTTCAAGTTTATTTAATTCAAGATAACATTCAAGTGCTGCTTCATTATCACCCAACAAAAGGTAACATTGGGCAATCTTACGCATCACCCAGTTATGATTCGTATCGAATAGATCAGCCCGCTGATATAGCATGATTGCATCATTATATAACCCAAGCTTTTGCTTACAGTAGCCTGACTTTTCATATAGTTCAGCATAATTTTCACCCTTCTCAATTAGAAAGGTAAACAGCTTTAAGGCTTCTTCGTAATGATCGTTATCAAAATAAAAATTGGCTATAATTTTGTAGAAATCAGGCTCAACTAGCAGTCCTGTTAACACAGTGGAGTCCTGAATCTCATATCGCCTGTTGAAGATATCACCAATCTCATTACGCAGTGGGTGTAGTTTAAAGAACCGGTACATGTCCTGGATGTACTGAATTACAATTCTTTTTCTTCCCAATATTGGATCTGACAGTTCTTCATTTTTTAATTCAGCAAGTTGTTCACCTTCACTTTCAAACATCTGTATCATCATATTTTTCTGCTGATCGGGCATATATCTGATGTTAAAGACAAAGGAGAACTTATCTGAATTACACATATACATCGACATGTCGAGGCCCTTAACGAATGTGGTTTTAAAACTATCGCTCTCCTGTTCAAGGGCTTCCTGAACTGCATAATTTTCCGGATAAAAGGGGATAAACCAGTTGGGCAGTTCATTAAAGAAGGGGAATGATTTTAAGGTGGCAAATGCACTTAGGAAAACATCAACCCCTTCCATCTGCATGTTGGTTAACTCTTCAAGTTTGCGCACTAATCCGGGCTGACTGTCAAAGTACTTCTCCCAATCAGGGTTTTTATCTAATGGTTCACCCGATTGCAGAAGGTTCTCAAGATCAAGTTTCTCAGCCAAATCTTCATTAAATTTAATTACATCAGGCAATATTTCAGTTTGAAATTTACGCGTAACCTTTTCAGTATCTTTTGATCTGTTGATCTGGATAATCATATTGAGCGCATCATCCTTAAAGTTAGAATCATCAGCTATCTGTTTCAGTTTTAGCGATAATGACTGATAGAATTGGATTCTTTTATCATAGAGGAAAATTGATAAAAGTATTCCAAATAATGCACGTTGTGATATCTGTGTGTCATTCTGCTTAAAGAGGTCGATCAATATGCTTATTCTTCTTTCATCAAATGTGCGAATAGTACCTAAAGTAAGGGCACTTACCATCATTGATTTCTCAAACCAGGGGATTGAAGAGCTATTGAATATATTTAGTACAACTTGTTCATCATTTTCCGAAAACTTATTGGTTAACCATAAGTTAAAGAAAGCTCTTGATATTGCATTCCTATGATTTTTTGCAGTTTCACTTTCCGATTCATCATTAAATAGTGAAGCGCTTCGCAGAATATCGTGCAGTTCATTATCAAATGAAAGACCCATTAGGTTTTCAGTCAGGTCTTCATTTTCTCTCATTGATTGACGATCAATATCAGCCTTCAAAGCGGAGAGTTTGCTTCCTGAACCGGTAAGAAGATGCAACTTGATAAGATCGGACATTTCATAGATAGATACAATCACTTTTGACAAAATCTGCTGACTCATAGGATCTTTTATGCCTTTGCCGGTATATATCAAGATGTTATTGTAGGTATATTTTATTTCATCTATGCCCGGTTGGAATCTTTCTGATGTTTGTTTATCAAGCATTTCTATTGCTTCAAAAACTCTTTGTTGCCTGAGGAGTTCAGCTACCTTATTGTACCATTGGTCAATGTCGTATATTGTCATTATTAAGTAGTTATTCAATGTGTCGGTTACAATTAAACAATAAAGTTAGCTGAAGTTTAATGTAAATTTATTTCTCACTTGCAGATTTTCTTCTTTATAAGGAGGTTAGTACTCAAAAATCATGCATATTTCATTTTACTGACATTTTAGCAGTAATGAACAATTTTATATCAATTGTTATTACTGTAACCTTTTAAAGTACAATTCGTCTAAGCATTAACCCAAACATCTAAACTTGTAACCATATGTTTAAAAACTATGTCCTGAGTGCCGTCAGGAACTTCAAGAAAAATAGATTTTATTCCATCATTAATATACTGGGTTTATCGTTTGGCATTACAGCCGCCGCGTTTATACTTCTCTATATTACTGAAGAGATGGGGTATGATAAGCATTTTACAGATCACCAGAAAATATACAGGCTTGAGAGTGATTTCAGTATTAATAATAAGCATGATAAATTTGCTTTAACTTCTTTACCTCTGGGGCCTGTATTTAAAACCGAAATGCCCGAAATTGAATCTTATGCAAGATTTATCAATAATGAAAATGTTGTCTTTAAATATGCCGATAAGGAGTTTTATGAGAAAAAAGTATTCTTTGCTGACTCAGCGGCTCCGGTTATGTTTACCCTCAATTTCATTGAAGGGGATGCAAAATCTTCATTAGTTAATCCATTTACCATGATTGTTTCTGAATCAACTGCCAAGAAGTATTTTGGCGAGGGAGAAGCTTATGGTAAAACTCTTGTTAGTGGTGAAAACAGGGGATACAAAATTACAGGCATCTTTAAAGATCTTCCTCAAAATACACACATGCCATTTGATATTTTATTATCAATTGAATCATTGGCAACAATCTATGGTAATGATAATTTTAGAAGTGTTCGTCCTGAATCTTTCTGGAATGTTAACTCATATACTTTTATTAAACTAAAAAATCCGGGTGACATTGCTATCATTCATGAAAGAGCAAAAGTCTTTTATGTTAAGTATATGAAAGCTGTTGGTGATCAATTGAATGCAACCTTCAATTTAATGACTACCCGGCTTGATCAAATACATCTAACCACAAAGTTAACAGGTGATTTTCCGGCAGGAAACAAAAGCTACATGTATCTGATGGGATTGGTTGGCATAATGATTTTAGTCCTTGCTGCCATTAATTACATGAATCTTGCAACTGCAAGAGCTACCAAGAGAGCAAGAGAAATTGGACTGAGAAAAGTATCAGGTGCCGACAGATTTCAATTGGCATGGCAATTTGTCACCGAAAGTCTTGTACTCTCAGTAATTGCCTTGATTATATCAGTAGCACTCATTCAGCTGTTGCTTCCACTCTTTAATGAAATGGCCGACAAGCATTTTAAGCTTGATTTCTTTCATAATCCACAAATCTACATAATGATTGCTGCTATTGCAGTAGTCACAGGATTGTTTTCGGGACTATATCCTGCAATTTACCTTTCATCTTTTCAACCTTCAAATGTATTAAAAGGTAAAGTGATTATTGGGCGTCAAAGTAGTTGGCTACGCAAAGGGTTGGTGACCTTTCAATTGATTATTTCAGTAATAATGATAACCGGTACTATCATAATTTACAATCAACTGAACTATATGCGCAATGCTGACCTGGGATTCAAGAAAGAGAATGTGATGGTAATGGAAGTTCAGGACACAACTTTTCTTAAAAGGATGGACAGTTTCAGAGCTGAACTAAAGGAAAATCCCAATATTGTTGCCACTTCAATGTCACGTTCAGTCCCCGGAAGCGGACTTAGTATTCAGGTAATGCTTGTTGAGAAGGAAGGCAAAATGGATGAATTTGTGCTTAATAATATTCCTTGTGATCAGGAGTTTGCTGATTTACTCGGACTGGAATTTGTACAAGGAAGAAATTTTAGCAGGGATATTAAAACTGATGATACGCTTTCAATTATTGTGAATGAAGCTACGGTGCGGGCCCTTGAATGGGGTGATGATGCTATAGGAAAGAAGATAAACATGGATTTTGGTATTGATGGAAAAGGAGGGACCCCACGAAAAGTTATCGGAGTTGTTAAAGACTTCCATTTTACTTCTCTTCATAATAAAGTTGAACCATTAGTCCTTTTTATTCCGAGGTTCCCATTAAATGTTTTATCTGTGCGATTAAAGGAAGGCTCGGGGGCAAACACTATAAACTTCGTTAAATCAAAATGGGAAAGCTTCGGTAATAACAGGCCATTCGACTATTATTTTCTCGATGAGAACTTTGATAATAAATATGCTGCTGAAGCCAAGCTGGGAAAAGTATTTGCCACCTTCGCACTTCTTTCAATCATCATTGCTTTGATGGGATTGCTTGGATTATCATCATTTGTAACTGCTCAAAGGACTAAAGAAATTGGTATACGTAAAGTTCTGGGTGCCTCTGTTGAGGGCATTGTTGGTTTACTTTATAAGGAATCGCTGATACTTGTTATTATAGCTTGCATTATTGCATTACCAATATCGTGGTATCTTATTTCGAACTGGCTCGATAATTATGCTTATCACATCTCTTTTACCTGGGTTACTTTCCTTTCAGCTACACTAACTGCCATAATTATATGTATAGCTTCAGTAAGTTATCACACGTTACTGGCTGCTAATTCCGATCCGGTAAAGTCTATTAAGTATGAGTAATTAGGGAGTTACGTTTCTCAGCCCAAATGATCTTTGTTTGCAGGAGTGAGTTACATCTCTCAGCCCAAATGATCTTTGTTTCTTAACTCCGCTCTTTTGAGCGGAGTTAAACAGACTCTCTAATTATCGGGCCTTTAGGTTAAAGCCACCCATGTGTTTCATTTCATCTTACACTTGGCCTGAGCTTTGTTTCCTAACTCCGTCCTTAGGGCGGAGTTAAACAGTGACTCTCTCATTATCGGGCCTTTAGGCCCAGAAAAAAGGAGTCTGGGGTTAAAGTCCCTAAACGATTGCGGCTTTTTGTAATTCCTTTGTTCTGATTGAAAAGTATTTCAAACCTTCTTCGGTAGCTATACCCCTTATAAAGTTTTCAAACATAACTTCAAATAATAGTTTGAATGAAAATTTTTCAGGAGGGAAGAATAGGGAATTGTGTAAATCAATCAGGCGGCTAATGTATAATCTTGAAAGCAATTCTATACTTAGATCATTTCGGTACATTCCCTGCGCAATTCCCTTTTGAATATTTATCTTTATCTTTTCAAAGATAAAATCAATTCTTACTTCAATATGACGCTGATAAATTTCAGGGTACAATGATTGAAGTTCAGCGGTAACAGATGGAGATATTTCATTAAAGCGCTCACTTATCTCATTACTAACCGTAAGTAAGATATCAATTGCATTTACTCCGTCAAAATTGTATTTATCGAAGATAGCTTTGAAATTCTCTCTCTCAAATTCGAGTACCTTCTCAATTAGAACATAATCAGTAGGGGAGAACTTCCTTAATTCTTCAATATCTATACTTAAATGTTGGCTTATTTTTTCGAAAGAGAGGTTCCTGATTCCATATTTAATTGATAAATCTCTAACCTCTAATAAGATACGGTGGTCATCCATTCGGCTGAAAACAGTTACTTTAATAAATTTAACCGGCAGCTAAATTACAAAAAAACCATTCAATTCATATTGAAGCTATTATAAATTAGGGAGTATATACCACCTTTTTGGTAGTTGCCTCATTATCTGTTGTTAATGAGAACCAATATATTCCCGGACTTAGTGAATAACCTTGTAATTCAAGTATTTTAACGTACTTACCTGCTGGTAGTAACTCATTATTAATCAGCACAACTATCTGTTTTCCGGTGATGTCATTAACTGTTAATGTAACCTTTGATGGCTTCCTCAGTTTAAAGGAAAATGCGGTAGATTTATTAAAAGGGTTAGGTGAAACCTGCGGTTCAGCATAAGGAAAATTTTCAGTGTTCTTTACACCGATTACCATAGGATCTATTATTGCAGTGTAAAGACTTGTTTGTCCGTTATGTAATCGTGTCCAGATGGGACGAACAACATCATTAGTTGCTGCTATATTGTTATAATCACCAAAAAATACATTGGACTGTGGGATAAAAGGTTCTTCACTTACAATAAAATTAGTGAACGTTTCACCCCCATCTTCAGATACTGCCATATAGACATCTGTAGCTAAATCCGGATGGTTTCTTCTGTCATAAAAAACAAACCAGAGTTTGCCGGTAACCTGATCAACTGCCATCCAGGTAAAAAACTGCTGTTTGCCGGCAGCATCATCATTAACTCTCTTAGGTTCACTCCAAGTGTTTCCGCCATCAGTTGATTTTGTAAGCCAAACATCCGTATCATCCGGCCCATTACGCTGATCAGTATAATTTATATAGATGGTTCCTTTGTAGGCACTATTGCTTCGGTCGCAATCAGTTACAGGCATTCCATTGCAACGTGATATGCCCGGTATGTCCTGTGCCCAACCACCGGGATGAGAGGTAACAAAAATATCCTGATCAAGCCATGTACTTCCTCCATCAAGGGATCTGTCGAATACTATCCCTGCAGGTCCTGACCATGAAACATATATTTGCCCATCTGGACCAACAGTTGGTACAGCCCCTTCAACGGTATTATCATCATCTACACAATCGCCCGCTTTATAGCTTAATCTAACAGGCTCACTCCAAGTATCCCCATGGTCAGTTGATTTTGAGAACCGTATGATGGAACTATCAGCCGGATTAGAGGTTCCATAATTATCAAATTGAGTCCATGTAACGTAAATGTCATTATTATATGGATTAACAACTGCCCATTCTTTATCTTGTTCCTTGCCTGGTACATAACCAATACCAGTTCCTTGAGTCCATGATAGTCCCATGTCTGATGTCCTCTGGCAAATTATTCGGTCAATCCATGTGCCAACAGTTGATGGAGGATAACTTAAGTGAAAAAAGTAGAAATTACCAAGTGTATCATTGATAATACAAGGATCTCCCCATACTCCGTAAGGTGATTCTAAAACACCAGGTTTCCAGGTATATCCACCATCCTCTGAAGAGTAAAAGATGTCAACATTCTGTGCTGATATCATTTTCTGAGGATTTTTCGCATCAATCATGATTGATGGTTCATTGGGATTGTAAAGATTATTGATCAATACATTTGTATGCTGTGCCCATGCAGCAATCCCTGTAAGGAACATTATAAACAATAAAGTGAGCTGTTTTGACATGACCCGATTATTATAAGCTCATCAAATGTAAATCTTTTTACTTTTATAATTCTGAATCCTTCAGAAATATAACATTATTCCTATGAGAAAGATTGAATTGCACTGGCAAATACTCATTGCTATAGCTGCAGGGGTTACCGTTGCTATCTTCACTACTTCAGTTGTCCAATACATTAGCTGGATAGGTGATATTTTTCTTCAATTATTAAAAATGGTTATTATACCTCTCATAGTGAGTTCCATAATAACAGGTGTGTCGGGTATCGGGAGTTCAAGTGATATTGGAAGACTGGGATTTAAAACTATTTCTTTTTACATTATTACAAGCCTGATTGCCATATTACTAGGCTTATTTATAGTAAATACATTAAAACCGGGTATAGGAGTTGACTTTTCATTTGCACAAAAAGTAGAATCTCTTCCTGCAGCTGATCAGTCACTAGGACAAATACTAATCAACAGCATTCCCGATAACATCTTCAGGAATCTTGCTTCGGGTGAAATGTTGCCTATTATATTCTTTTCAATGGTGTTCGGCTATTTTACCAATTTGGTTGATAATAAGCACCGCCAGACAATTATTAATTTCTTTAGCTCGGTAACTGAAGTGATTATGAAAATTACTATGGCAATTATAAAATTAACACCATTGGGTGTATTTGCTATTGTAGCTACTGTAATTTCAAAGTATGCATCTGACAGTGCCTCACTTATCAGGTTAGTTTCGGGTTTAGGAATATACATGATATGTGTACTTGCCGGGTTGATCATCCATACTTTTCTAATTCTGCATGGGATAATGTGGATATTTGGCCGTATTAATCCTATGAAGCATTTTCGCAATATGTCAGTTCCTTTATTAACAGCATTTTCTACATCTTCATCCAGTGCAACACTCCCCTTAACAATGGCCGCAGTTGAGACTAAGGATGGTGTTTCGAACAAGATTGCCAGTTTTACACTTCCTCTTGGTGCAACTATTAACATGAATGGTACTGCATTATACGAGTGCGTTGCAGTTATGTTTATAGCTCAGGCATACTCAATTGACCTGAGTTTCGCACAACAGGTAACAGTTGTAATTACAGCCTTATTGGCTGCTATTGGATCAGCAGGAATACCTATGGCCGGTTTGGTAATGATGACAATTGTTCTTAGCGCGGTTGGATTACCTCTTGAAGGTATTGGGTTAATACTTGCAGTTGACAGACTGCTCGACATGTTTCGTACCACTGTGAATGTTTATGGAGATACCTGTGCTGCAGCAATTATTGCAAAAACAGAAGGTGAAAAGCTGAACGTTTGATTTTTAAGGTATTTTTGCTACCTGTTTGAGAGTCTATTTCAAAAAGTAAAAGAATCAATTTTATGCGATTTATAACATACATTATTTCACTGTTTTGCCTGATGCCGATACTTAATCTTCAGGGACAAAATTGGCAAACGTATTACGAGAAATCGGGTTTTCTTGAAACTCCCCGATATGATGAAACTATAAACTTCTGTGAAAGATTAGATCAGGCATCAACTCAAATTAATTTTAAAAGTATTGGTAAAAGCCCTCAGGGAAGAGATATTCCTCTATTAATTATTGATAAGGATGGTTTAACTGATCCCGGTTTAATTCGCAATAAAGGCAGAGTTATTGTGCTTCTGCAATCATGTATCCATCCGGGCGAGCCTGAAGGTAAAGATGCTACCCTGATGTTTATAAGAGATCTTATTATAGACAAAAAAAACAAGAGTCTGCTAGATAAAGTTAGTCTTCTCGTGATTCCTATTTTTAATGTTGACGGACACGAACGTTTTAATGCATTTAACCGCATTAATCAGAATGGCCCTAAGGAGATGGGTTGGCGGACTAACGCATTAAACCTGAATCTTAACAGGGACTTCCTGAAAGCAGATGCACCCGAAATGCAACACTGGCTTAAGATGTACAACACCTGGCTGCCTGATTTCTTTGTGGATATTCACACTACTGACGGAGCTGATTACCAATATGAACTTACATACGATATTGAAAAACAAGGACTATTAGACTCGGGACTTTCAAGATGGCTGAATGACATTTATGATACCCGTATAAACAAAGGAATGGCTGATGCCGGTTACAAAGTCTTTCCATATGTGCAATTCAGAGAATGGCATAATCCGCGAAGTGGTTTAATTAAAAGCGTTGCGTTCCCTCTGGTATCTACGGGTTATGCTGCAGTGCAAAACCGTCCGGCTGTCTTAATTGAAACGCACATGCTTAAGGATTATAAAACCAGAGTTTCTGTCGTCTATCAAATGGTACTTACAACCCTTGGTATTATCAATCATCAGAGTGAAACACTTAAAACACTCATCAGTATGGCTGATAAGTCAACGTCATCAGCAAACTTCAGGAAAGAACCAATGCCCGTTTCTTATAAAGTGAGCAAAACCGATAGTATCATGATTGACTTTAAAGGATATGAATATACCATTCAAAAAAGTGATCTTACCGGGGGCGACTGGTTTCAATATGATAATACGAAACCTGTCAATATGAAAGTGCCTTTCTTTAATAAGAGTATTGTTGAGAAAACCGTTAAGTTACCAACCTCATATATTGTTCCGGTTGAATGGGCCGATGTAATTGAAAAGCTTAGTCTGCATGGAATTCAAACTGAAAAGCTTCAAAAAGACAGCATGATGTCAGTAACCATGCTTCACTTCACAAATGCTGATTTTCGCACTGAACCTAATGAAGGCAAGCACATGGTGAAAGTAAATACATCAGAAGTAAAGGAATCAAGGTTGTTCAGGAAAGGTTCAGTCATAGTACCTACCAATCAACGGACAGCCAAGGTCATAGCATTTTTACTTGAGCCAACTGCTCAGGGATCATTGGTTGAATGGGGCTATTTTAATAGTGTTTTCGAGCAAAAAGAATATGGTGAGACCTATGTGATGGAGAAAGTTGCAAGAGAAATGCTTGCCAATGATCCTCAGATAAAAAAAGAGTATGAACAAACCGTTAAAGATAACCCTGATTATAAAGATCAGTGGAGTATCCTTAATTGGTTTTATAACCGTTCAAAGTGGGCCGATATTAATTATATGGTTTACCCTGTTGGCAAGATTTATTAATTTTCCAAACAACTATTGTAATTGTCTGTTTAAGGGGCATATATTCCTTACTATTTTATCAAAGCAACCGTTCCTCTCAACTGAAAAGGAAAACCCATCATATCGGTATAGATAATATGCCAGAGATAAATTCCACGAGCCAGATTATTACCTGTCCAGCCCTTTAAAGGATCATGAGAAACAAACACCTGCTGCCCCCACTTATTATAGATGGTCATAGTAAACTGTTTTACTTTTTCAGCAGTTATCAGTGGTTTGAAAGTATCATTCAGGCTGTCTTGATTTGGGGTGAAGGCAGTGGGCATTTGTAGTTTAACCGCAGTATTTACCAGCATGTAATTAGTTGTATCAGAGCAACCTTCTTCTGTTTTAATGATTAATCCGTAGCTGCCTTCCTCCGTTCCATCCTTGAAATTAGTATTCTCGCCGGTGCTCCAGATATAGATATAGTACCCGGGATTTGCTTCCAAATGAAATTTCTCACTATAGAATATGGTGTCATTTTGAGTTTCAATTCCTGACTTGGGAATTGCAATTACCTTTACCTGAACAGAATCTGTTGTCATGCAGTTTAACTCATCAACAATCTTTACCCTATACATGCCGGCATCATCGGGTTGAACAGAGTCAACTCTGCACTCCATTCCCTGCTTAATTCCTTTGGGAGTTTGCCATGTTACCGAAAGATTCCCTGTGCCACCAAAGGCAATAGCCATTTGCGACATTGTGCTGCCTTGACAGAATGTATCTTCAAATGACGACCAAAGATCAGGGGCCGGATTAATGGTAATATTGCCCATTTTTGGTATTACATGAACCAGATTACCATTTATCTCTCTGAACAAGGTTGCATATCCGGTTGTATCCCAGTCAATGGTTGAATTCCCCTGAGCATTACCTTGCATCACAAGGTCAAATAAAACAGCATCATCTTCAAGTGTAAGTGGATTACTTCCGGTCCATTTTACCTTGATTATTCCCAATGCAGGATAAGCAACAGGTTCCAATCCTTCAATCAGCTCTTCTCTGGCATTATTATATCCAACTGCTTCAAGAAGTGAACTGTTGTAGTTAAGAGTTAACTCAAAGGAGATTATATCCTTAAAATTTCTAACCATCAGAGGTTCTCTTGCCATCAACCCTTTACATACTACGGTGTCACCTGCCATGGCATGAAGAACTTGTCCCGTAATCCATGGAACAAGAACCGTGAATGTAGTATCACACCCGTGTATATCAGTAACCAAAACAATGTGCTCACCATGTACAAGTCCGTTAAAAATACTGTCACTTTGCAGGGCGTCACCATCTAATGAGAATAAAAGGGTATCGCCGATAGCATGGATGATAATGCTCCCATTTGCCAGAGCATCTGTTTCGGCAGTAGCGGGAGAGGAGATAACGCTTACTCCCTGGGTATTTTTAATAATCACCGGGTTATCCCTGTAAACTGCAATACAACCTTTGCTGTCTTTTGCCTTAACCACATAAGACCCTTCGGATAAGTTATTGAACTGACCCTCATTTTGAATATAGTTTGCTCCATTATCTTTTGAATACCACAACATATCACTTAAACCATCAGCAACTTGTATTTCAAGAGTTCCATTTGATTGATGGCAGAAAACATCCGTATGTTTAACATTCTCAATGATAAGGTCAGAATCAATATTTTGAATATCGTCACTGAAAAGATTATAGCGGCAGCCACTTTGATCGATGACCCATAAATAGTAATTATCAACAGGTAAATTCATCACATCAAGCTCAGTACCTACCACCTCGCCGGCATTGTTAAGCCACTCAATAGTATATGAAGGGAACCCGCCGGTAAGTATTAACCCCCTGAAAGCGCCGGTACTATCTCCACAGGTAGTGGGTGAAATGGTGAAGGAAGTTACCTCGTCAAGTTCAGGTAACGGATACCAACCCACATGAACAGTGTCCCTTCCGATGCAACCCTGAGCATTGACCGCTTCAACCCAATAATATCCGGTATCAGCAACAAAAATGGTTTGAGTAATCTCATCATTGCTCCACAGGTAACTCTCATATCCGTTAATAGCTTCAAGAGAGAGGGTGGTACCTTTACAAACAATAGTATCATTGCCGGGGTATGGGGTGGGAAGTCCAATAACGGTAACTTCGCGACTGGTTTCTTCCGTTCTGCCATCAGGAAATCTCACAAACACATTAACGGTATACAGCCCACCCTGGTTGTAAATATGTTGCGGTGATAGTTCATTTGAAACGTTAGATGCTCCACTTGCAGGATCACCAAAATCCCAGTGTATACTGTCGGGCACAGGGTTGAAGTTGGGAGTAAAAGTAAAAGTCTCACCGGCACACTTACCTTGGTACTCGAAACGAAGAAAATAGGTTTGAATAAACTGAGGCAAGCCATAATAACAAAGCCTGCCTCCCAAATAGACACCGGTGGAATCATAGTTGCAGGCTGAACCCGGTAATGAAGGATTGTTAATGACACCTAGATATGAACTTCCCCACCTTGATGTATAAATTTTCCCATCAGGACCAATTTGAAGGTCCCTTACATTTCCACCTCTTCCTACTTCGAGCATCGAAGCTACGAATAAATCTTTGTCTTCTATTAATGAAAGATCAAATTGGGTTATTATATTGGTTTCCCCCATTACATAATTACATAAATATAGATACTTTAAATCAGCAGAAAATTCAACACCCCAATTACGATAATTCCATAATGGTACAGTAAAATTATAAAGAGGAGTAATTATTCCATTTTCAGTATCAAATTTATTAACCTCATAACCACCAAAGAATGTCCAGATAGCACTAATTAAAAACTTTCCATCAGGCGAAACTTTCATTTGACCTTCGAAAGCTCGCGCGGTAGAAGTAGTATTTGGCACATTAGACAAACAATCAGTAGTTCGAGGAATTGAATTTACTCCCGCTGAAGTGATCTGATAGGTATGATACTGATTTATTGGATCGCTGGCTTGCCTTACTATCACCCAAATGTCTTCATTATTAGCATGTCTTACTGCAGTTATTTTTTCAACTGCGAGATTGCTGTTATTTAAAGGAATATTTTTGAATTGATCAATGTCACCCAGACCTCCGTCTTTTGTCATGTCAATTTCTGAATAATATAAGCCGGGGACTTCTATAATATCACCCACTGTGAAAATGTAATAAAGGTGATCAGATTTTGGCCTTCTAACGCAAATACAAATCTGACTAGTGCTTGTGCCTAATAATCCATTACCATTAGGCATAACCACATGGTTGCGGTTATATACTTGTTTTCCATCGGTATAAAAAAGCAAATTCCCAGTAGTATCACTCATCGTAGCAGTGCCAAATTGAGTGTACATTCCACTATTAGTAAGAGCTATTGGGGCTCCAGATTCAAATGAGATCCCTGCTTTATTACCAAAATACCAGTTATTGGCTTCTTTTTGAGCACAAACTTGACTGACAATTATTAAAAATATCAGACAAACACCGAAGGTTTTCATAATAAGTGAATAAGCAAAGGCACTTCAAATTTAAGATACAATAATAACAATATCAAGGGAAAGTATTAATATTTAGGGTGAATTCCTATGATTTAGCACCTAATGAATGCTAACACAGATAATTAGGAAATATAGAAATCGTATTTTCATTCAAATCATGTGGACTGAAATATAAAAATTGAATTACTGCATTCTGGAACTACCAATTTATTGTATATTTGATTTTGTATTAAAAAATCAAATATCATGAATCGGTTCCTGATTGCTGTTGTACTCACGCTGGTTTATATATCAGCTTTTTCTCAAAACGTCCTTTTCATTGAAAAGCCATGGAATGAAGTGCTGGCTTTGGCTAAAGAGAAAAATAAGCCCATTTTTGTTGATGTCTACATTCAGGCTTGCAGTCCCTGTAAGCGTATGGATAAAGAAGTTTTCACTAATCAGGCTTTTGCTGAGTTTATTAATGATTCACTTATCTCTTATAAGATAGACGCCGGACTCAAAGAAAACAGATGGATCACGTCTGCTTATCACATAAATGCATTCCCTACACTGTTATATTTTTCTTCTGCCGGTGATATGATTTATAAGTCGGTTGGTGCAACGGATGTTAAAGGAGTAACAGATATTACCAGGAAAGTGCTGGCTCTGTTAAATACACCCAAACCAATATCTGTATGGGAAAGAGAGTATGAATCAAATAAGGGTAATGCGGTTTTCTTATTCGATTATATATCTAAACTAAACGAATCAGGATTATATACAGGGAACGTAATAGAAGAATATCTGAGTCTGATTCTTGAAAAGGAAAGATATAATAAAAAGAATCTTGATTTAATTCTTGCAAATGAGGGGTCACTAGCTGTTAAAGGAATTGCCAGCCATGTATTGCTTACCTGCAGAGATACTTTATTAACACAATATACCGAGGAAGAAACAAATGAAATCATTGATTCTGGAATTATGATGTATGCAATGGGACTACTGGAAAGTGCTGCAATTGATACAAATGAGTCAACAGTTGATTATGCTGTTTCAATAGCTTCCCAAATTATGAATCCTTATATGAAGGAACCCGGTTATGAAATGCAAATGCGGGGCTATTATTATGGGTTGATAAATGATAACAGGAGATTTTCTGAAAATGCTGTAGCCTACATTACCAGATACTACATTAATGGAACAGAGGTTCTTAATAGTGATACCATGTTAACTGTGTCAGTATTAAACAAATATGCGATGAACTTTTTCAATGTTATTAATGATACTGAGATGTTAACCAAAGCGACAGAATGGTGCGACAGATGCCTTGAATTGTCTGAGGTGAATTTGATGGTTAAAGAGAATTTACTTTATGAAATTTTCAACACCAAGGCAAACCTCCTTTATAAGATGGGTAAAACCAGTGAATCACTGAAAATTAAAGAGCAGGCTCTTGCAACAATGCCTATTAATGAATATACTGTCACTGACCGTTCAAGATTTGAAGATGAACTGGTTAGGATGAAGGCAGGAGAGAAAACCTGGTATTAGAGCAAACAAATCTGAATGACAATAAAAAGGCTGCTTAATCATAAAGCAGCCTTTCCATGCAACACACTACACCGGCTAAACACTGCGCTTAGCCAAATAAAAGTCAACCATCTCGTAGTCACTTTTCTCTCTTTCAATCATATCATTTACATTCTTAGGCGGGGGAACAATTACCTTGTCGCCCGGCTGCCAATTTAATGGTAATACAACACCATGCTTTTCGGCAACTTGTAAAGCCTTAAGCACTCTTATAATCTCATCCATATTTCTTCCAACACTATGAGGGTAATACATAATACCCTTTATTTTACGTCTTGGATCAATATAAAACACAGCCCTAACTGCCGATGTATCACTTTCACCCGGTTGAATCATACCAAATAACTTTGCCACTTTCATATCGATATCAGCAATAATGGGGAATCTTATTAAAATACCCATGCTCTTATTCACGCTGTTTATCCATGCTAAATGAGAATGAATACTATCAATGCTTAGGCCTAGAAGTTTTGTGTTTAATTGAGTAAATTCTCCTTCACGTACTGCAAAGCCCGACATTTCGGTTGTGCATACAGGAGTGAAATCTGCAGGATGAGAAAAGAGAAGAACCCAGCTGTCTTTGGCAAAATCAGAGAATTTCATCTTTCCCTGAGTGGTTACCGCATCAAAGTCGGGAGCAATATCTCCTATTCTTGGCATTCCATAAACATCCTGGTTGTTAGTTTCCATAATTATTTGTTTCGTGAGTATTAATTGTTATCTGGATTTTACAAACCGCCGTACTATTGGTAAATTATCATTGTACTTTAACTCAATAAAATAAATACCCGGGATTATACTCTCCAGTGATAATGGAATATTGTTAGTTCCTGATTTAATATCAACTTCCTGATAATTTACCTTGTTACCCAAAAGATCATACATAGTAATCAGTCCTCTTCCTGTTTTGTCAGAAGTCAACATAAGTGAAGTATTCTCAGTGGCAGGATTAGGAAAAATCTTTACAGAACTCAACAAAGGATTGTCTTCAATTCCCAAACTTCCGGTGGCTGTAAATGAGCCAGTCATGCCTAACGCAGCATGTGGAGTACACTTATAATCATAAGTACCGGCAACCGTAACCCTATATTCAAACTGAGGAGATTCAGCTGTTAATGGATTATCCCATGCAGCTGCTCCAGTTGGAATGGTAACAGATGTTGTTGTATGTATTCCGGCGGACCATACCCACCTGATTGTATCACCAACAGTGATAGAGAAAGTTTTAGGATTAAAAGTAAACCCCGTTTGGTTTACTGTAACAATTGTGGCTTTCAATGATAATGTGAGCAATATCATAATAGCCGGCAATAAAAATTGTATAGTTCTTTTCATGGCTCAATTGATTCAGGATTATAATAAAATTTAACAATCCCTGCCACGAAAAGTTTGTCAGTACCTGATTATGTAACGCTTTATGCATTATTCATAAATTCAGGATACCTCGCTTATTTTATAAAATTGACAGTAACTTCTACAATTTCAGGTCGATTACCTATTCTTACCGGAGGACCCCATGATCCAAAACCATTAGAAACATAGAAATGCGACTTGCCCTTTTGCTTATAACCCTGGCTTATTTCATACATTGCCTGTGTAATATAGTTTAAAGGCCACAACTGACCATGATGGGTATGTCCCGAAAACTGAATATCAACCCCCGCTTCTTCCACTTTAGCCAGCTCAAAAGGCTGATGATCCATCATAATTACCGGCAACGAAGGGTTAATTCCCATCAAGATTTCCTTAATATCCTTCCTTTTGCCTGTGCTGTTTTTAGAGCGATCTTCTCTGCCTGCCAGATAAAAAGCATTATTAACTTTAATTACGGTGTCCCTCAAAAATTTAATGTTATGAGCTTCGAGGTAAGCAACAGCTTTTGAGACACCTCCAATGTATTCATGATTCCCGGTTATTGCATAAACTCCCAGTGGTGCATGAAGTTGAATTAGTACGGCACCCAAATTATGACGTATCACAGGTTCCAGATCTTCATCCACTACATCTCCAGCCAGTAAGATGATATCCGGTTTAATTTCCTGCATCTTCTTTACAAACTTTGTCATACGCCTGGGACCTATAACAGTACCCATATGTATATCCGATGCAAGCGCTATCTTTAAATGTTTCATCCCATTGGCTTGCTTATCAATAT
>JBLMZZ010000077.1:0-73319 GCA_050259095.1 Omnitrophica WOR_2 bacterium
TGAAGTGCTTGATCTTTTGATACTTCCTTACGATTATATGTTTGCTTTTCACGAGCTAATTCAAGCATTTTATCCTCAATGGATTTCAAATCTTCAGCTAATATTTGTCTGTCGCCGAAATCCATATCATAATAGAATCCATTTTCAATAGCAGGACCAATCCCAAACTTAACACCCGGGTATAATTGCTCAACTGCCTCAGCCATTAAATGCGCTGATGAATGCCACATAGTAAACTTACCTTCATCAGAATCCCATGTATTAAGTTTAAGATGAGCATCTTGATATATTGGACGGGTAGCATCCCATATTTCACCATTTACAGTTGCAGATAGCACGTTACGGGCAAGCCCTTCACTGATGCTCTTTGCAATTTCAAGTGAATTAGTTCCTTCAGGATACTGCCTTACTGTGTTATCAGGCAATGTAATATTGATCATCGTATTTTTTTAAAAGGGTACAAAGATAGTTAATTATACAACATCTTTGTGATATCTAATCAGTTTAAAGGAAATTTTCTTATAGTAAAATGTTTCGCAATTTTCACTATTACGAAACTCTCATCCCGGGAGGTAACATAAACTATCTGAATTAATAGATACCCTAGGGTTACTCTACGGTTACTCTACAGTTAGCCTATAATAACACTACCATTATACTAGAGTAACTCTAGAGTATTTGTACTCTAATTGTACTCTAACAGTTAAATAATACTAATTAGGAGCTTATCACATTGCAAATACTAACTTTCGCTCATTTCATTTCCCAAGGTATCTGATAACATTTCCCTTCTTAACCAAAAGATAAAAAGCAGAATAGAGATATCTGTATAAATACGGTTTCACTTGTTTTTGTTTAAAGAGCAAAACTCTTCTACATTTGCAACTTTATTAAATGTACCTATGAGAAGAGATGACCTTTGGTTTGGAATTTTTATTCTGGTCTTGTTTGCCCCTTTCTTTTTAAGTAAAGATCTTTTTCAGTTTTATAATGATTTCAACCGGGATCATGGTATGGTAATGAGTTTCATTAAATTCAGTGTACTAGCTACGATAGGAGAGGTAATTGGGTTAAGAATAAAAACTGGCAAATACAATGCTGACGGATTTGGAATTCTTCCAAGAGCAATTGTATGGGGGATTCTTGGTTTAACGATTAAGCTTTCTTTCATAGTATTTACCACAGGTACTATACAATTTCTTGATCTCATGGGTATGAATGATGCTGCGACTATATATCAAGGAGGATTTACCATTCCGAAATTGTTCATTGCATTTTGCATCAGTGTACTTATGAATACGATTTATGCTCCAATAATGATGACTACTCATAAAGTGACAGATACTCATATTATGAATACCGGAGGTACAATTTCAGGTCTATTCTCAAAGATAGATGTACCTCACATCCTAAAAAATCTGAATTGGAACGTACAATGGAATTTTGTTTTCAAAAGGACTATACCATTTTTCTGGTATCCAGCACATACTATCACGTTTATGCTTCCAACTGAATATCAGGTGCTTTTTGCAGCTCTATTAGGCATTGCATTGGGTCTTATCTTAGCCATTGCATCATTAAAAGCCTCAGAGTCTGTTGCTTAAAATTATAAATGCTAATTTTGTTGTATAGTTCGCAACTATTTTTTTAAATTGCACACATTATCCAAAAATCAGATACCTCTTCTAAACAGAAATCATAATAAGTAAGAGCATAGATAGTTAACTAAATGAAAACTAATTAGTAATGAAGGAACAATTCAAAAACGACACTCCCATCAATTTCAATGTAGTGAATGAAGTGATCAAAGAACTTAATCTCCCTAATGTTGGGAAAGCAAGTATCAGAGAAATCAAAAAGATTATTGATTTAATTGAAAAACAATCAGGAAGTAAATTTATTCGTATGGAGATGGGAATTCCGGGATTGCCTCCTCCATCTATTGGTACTGAAGCTGAGATAGAAGCTTTGCGCAATGGTGTTGCAGCTATCTATCCTGACATTGACGGATATCCGGAATTAAAGACTGAAATGGCGAGATTTGTAAAGAATTTCCTAAATATTGATGTTAGCTGTAATTCATGCATTCCTACAGTAGGAAGTATGCAGGGAAGTTTCGCTGCTTTTCTTACACTAGCGCGTCTGGATGCTAAACGTGATACCACGCTATTCATTGACCCCGGGTTCCCGGTACACAAACAACAGCACAAAGTATTAGGGCAGAAATTTGAGAGTTTTGATGTTTACGATTATCGTGGTGATAAGCTCAAAGAAAAGCTTGAATCTTATTTTAAAACAGGGAAAATTCATTCAGTTTTATATTCAAATCCAAATAATCCTTCATGGATTTGCTTCACTGAAAAAGAACTTAAGATAATTGGTGAACTAGCTAATCAATATGACGTGGTAGTCTGTGAAGATCTGGCATATTTTGGAATGGATTTTCGTGTTGATTACTCAATACCTGGTCAACCCCCTTATCAACCAACAGTTGCAAACTACACTGATAATTATATATTATTCATCTCAAGTTCAAAAGCTTTCAGCTATGCAGGCCAGCGAATTGGTATGATGATCATTTCGAATAAGCTATTTGCAAAGAAATCAGCAAATCTCCTTAATTATTACAGCAGTGATATTTTTGGACGTGCAATGGTTTTTGGAACTGTATATGCACTTAGTTCAGGTACCGCACATTCTGCTCAATATGCTTTGACTGCTATGTTAAAAGCTGCAAATGATGGAACATACAATTTCTTAAAGGAAGTAAATATATACGCTCAAAAGGCCCATACAATGAAGAATCTTTTTACTTCAAATGGGTTTAAGATAGTTTATGATAAAGATATAGATAAACCTATCGCTGATGGGTTCTATTTCACTCTTTCATATCCCGGACTTACAGGTGAAGAGTTGATCGAAGAGCTTTTATATTATGGAATAAGTGCTATTTCGCTAGCAATAACCGGTAGCACAAGAAATGAAGGTTTAAGAGCTTGTGTTTCGTTGGTAGATCCTGCACAATTTCCTGAATTGGAGTTAAGGCTCAATAAATTCCAACAACATCATGTTGTTTTTTCCGATTCTACTGTATCCAACTAAAGATCATTAAAAAACAATTTGGAAGCAATTATAATTAGCAGAACTTTTCAGTTCTGTTTATAATTGTTTTAAATAAGCTGATTAGCTTTTTTACGAGGTCAAATTAGCTATAAAATCACAAAAATTGACTAATTTCGTAGCCTGAATACAATAAAATAAAACTGAATATCATGGCAAAAGTAAGAGGTGATATCGTGATTGACATAGACAAGTGCAAAGGTTGCCAAGTGTGCATTCCAGCTTGCCCTAACGATGTCATTGGAGTATCAAAAAATGTCAACGGCAAAGGATATAACTATGTCGAAACTGTAAATGACGAATGTACCGGATGTATGAACTGTGCTATAGTTTGTCCTGATGGCGTAATTACGGTATACAGGAAAAAAACTGAGTAAGAAAATCAAATTACTGAATGAGCATGAAAGAACTGAAATTAATGAAAGGCAATGAAGCCTTCGCTGAAGCAGCTATCCGGGCAGGTGCCGATGGTTACTTTGGTTATCCGATTACTCCGCAATCAGAAGTGATGGAGTACCTTATGGCCGAAAAGCCACATGAGCGTACAGGAATGATTGTACTGCAGGCAGAAAGTGAAATTGCTGCAATAAACATGGTTTACGGTGGTGCATCATGTGGAAAAAGAGTGCTTACTTCTTCCTCCAGTCCGGGAATTAGCCTGAAACAGGAAGGTATCTCTTATATAGCTGGTGCTGAACTTCCTTGTGTTATTCTTAATGCAGTTCGTGGAGGACCAGGCTTAGGAACTATTCAACCTTCACAAAGTGATTATTTTCAGTCAACTAAAGGTGGTGGCCATGGCGATTACAAACTTATAGTATTAGCTCCGGCATCAGTTCAGGAAATGGCTGATTTCGCTCCTCTTGCTTTTGACCTCGCTTTCAAATATAGGAATCCTGTTCTCATTCTATCAGACGGTGCCATTGGACAAATGATGGAAAAAGTCGAATTACAGGAACAGCGTCCACGTTTTTCTGAAGCAGAAATACTAAGAAATACTCCTTGGGCTACAACAGGTAAAACTGCTGATCGTGAACGTAATATTATTACTTCATTGAACCTTGATTCACATGTTCAGGAGAAACATAATATTCATCTTCAGGCAAAGTATCGTTTGATTGAAGAAAACGAAACCAGATTTGAAGAAATTAATTGTGAAGATGCTGATTATATTTTCGTTGCATATGGTACTAGCGCAAGGTTATGCCAAAAAGCTGTTGATATAGCAAGATCAGAAGGAATAAAAGTAGGTCTTTTACGTCCAATCACTTTATTCCCATTCCCAAGTAAGCCTATTGCAGAACTTGCTAAACGAGTTAAAGGCTTCTTAAGTGTTGAAATGAGTGCCGGTCAAATGGTTGAAGATGTTAGACTTTCCGTTGGATGCAACATAAAAGTTGAACATTTTGGCCGTATGGGTGGAGTTATTCCTTCCCCACCTGAAATTGTTGAGGCACTAAAATCTAAATTAATCGGAGGATAAAGAAATGGATGCTATGATAAAAGAAGATATCCGTAAACCGGAAAATATAGTTTATAAAAAAACCAGTCTTCTCACTGATAAAGCAATGAGTTATTGCCCCGGATGTGGGCATGGTACTGCTCATCGTATTATTATGGAAGTGCTTGAAGAAATGCGCATTCAAGAGAAAACCATAGGTATCGCTCCTGTCGGTTGTTCAGTGCTTGCTTATGAATTCATGAATATTGATATGGTGCAAGCTGCTCACGGACGCGCTCCTGCTCTCGCTACTGCTGTTAAAAGATTAAATCCTGAAAAATTTGTATTTACATACCAGGGTGACGGTGACCTTGCAGCAATTGGTACTGCCGAAACAATCCATGCTTGTAACAGAGGAGAAAATATTGTTATTGTCTTTATTAATAACGGTATTTATGGTATGACTGGTGGACAAATGGCTCCTACCACATTGCCAAATATGAAATCATCTACTTCACCCTACGGGCGTGATGTTCAAACAATGGGTAATCCAATTAAAATAACTGAACTTGTTGCTCAGTTGCCAGGTACAATATATGTAACCCGTCAGGCTGTTCATACTCCATCAGCTGTAAGAAAAGCAAAAAAGGCTATTCGTAAAGCTTTTGAAAATCAGAAACTGAATAAGGGACTTTCTTTTGTTGAGATAGTCTCAAATTGCAATTCTGGTTGGAAGATGACACCTAATCAGGCAAATCAATGGATGGTTGACAATATGTTCCCATTCTATCAACTGGGTGATATTAAAGTAAATGAGGATTAACCATAAAACTTTTAAAGCAATGACTGAAGAAATTATTATAGCAGGTTTTGGTGGACAAGGTGTACTTTCTATGGGTAAAATCCTCGCCTATTCAGGTGTAATGGGCAATAAAGAAGTAAGCTGGATGCCATCTTATGGTCCTGAAATGCGTGGAGGTACTGCTAACGTTACTGTTATTATCAGTGACGAGCGTATTAGTTCTCCAATTTTAAGTTCATATGATACCGCGATTATCCTTAATCAGCAATCAATGGATAAATTTGAGGAGACTGTTAAACCGGGTGGAATATTGATATATGACCCAAACGGTATTACACGCCATCCATCTCGTAAGGATATCAATATCTATTCAATTGATGCCGCTGACGAAGCTGCAAAAATTGGACTGACTAAAGTATTTAATATGGTTGTTTTAGGTGGTTTCCTAAAAATTAAACCTGTGGTTCAACCCGAGTTTATTCATAAAGGACTTGAAAAATCTTTACCACTTCGACACCATAATATGATTGCTGAAAACGAGAAAGCAATCGAAAAAGGCAAAGAAATCATAAAAGCCTTATACCTTTTAAATTAGTGCACACACACTGTAATTTAAAAACCTCCGTAATTTTTGCGGAGGTTTTTTATTTATACCTGCTGACCCCAATGGCTAAATTAAAAATTGGCTCTCTTGATCTCTAAAAATTAGTGCAGTGTCTAATCTTAACTTTCATTATTGCTAAAAAGAATTTTATAATAGCGGTCAATCCGATTGCTTAAATCAGCAATTGATACAAATTTGCTAACTCTGAAATTTTCTTTGCCCTCAAAGAATATTATTATAGTTGGACTCGAAAATACTTTAAATGAAGCTGACAGTTCGGGGAATACAATGGAATTTACAAACAATAATTCCATTGCATTAAAATCTTCATCGATCATCCTTTTTATTTTCGGCCTTAAAGCAATACAGGGAGCACATGAGTCATTGTAAAAATATACAACTAAACCTTTGCTCTTTTCAATTGCATTTAAGAGTTCGTGCGGTTCATTAATTGCCTTCACCATTATGATAAATTACTTTATATTTATTTTTCGACCAAAACATTATTACAATAGCGATAGTTAAAAAGATTGCTCCTGCTGCGAATGTGAATACATAACCGTATAATTCATAAAATAATACACCTAGGATAGGTGCAAAGAGTGAGCGCGCACTTGTTAAAAACAAATGCACTGATTGATAATCTCCAGCTTCTGAAGGTTTACAAAAATATGCTGAACCGATGCTCCATAGTAATGACATGGTTGCTGCAAATACTGCCTGAAACAGGAGATATGGAATCATGGCATAGTAAAACTTTATTCCCATAATATAGGTATGCTGAGGAAAATAGTAAGTCAACACAAGACTTGATAAAAACAAGAATATGGATAAAAAGGTGATAGCCGCAAAGTTGCGGGGATCAATGTTTGAAAGTTTCCTGCCGAAAAATGGTATCATGAAAAGAGCAATAATATTGTAGATGTTCTTGTACGCTGCAACACTAAAATAACTCAATCCTAAATGTTTTTCAAAAAAGATTGTAATTACTGTAGTAGTACTCATAAATGCAAACCCATAGAACATAAAACCCCATTCAAAATGTCGGAATGGGAGATTTGTTTGCATAATATTTTTAAGGTTGTTTACAGACGCTTTTACTGATGTAAGAATTCCACTTCCAATTTTTTCAATTGTATCTTCAACATATTGAATACGTGATAAAAAGAAAGTTGATAATATTCCTGCTAGGGCGGCTATTGCAAAAACCCATCGGTAAGCTGTAGGATCTAAATCAAGAACCCATCCATATAAAAATGCCACTATTAGCATTATAATTTTATTTGCCAATGTGGTATAGCTGAATAAGGGTCCAAATAATGTATGTCGATAATTATTTTTAAGGAATAAATTAATCATCGGGAAAACAATCAAATTTCCAAGATAATAAGTCAGGAAAATGGCAAGAAAGATGTAATGATATATTGAATTTACTGTAAATGCTGAATTGTTGCCGGGAAAGAAAAGCAGGAGAGCAAGCGGAAGCCTGGTTATTAGTCCTGTTATATTAACCATTTTCTGTTTATTCCTGATCCTCTTCATCCATTCAGAGATAAAGATTAAAAATATAAAGGCAACCACACTAAATTGAAATAGAAAGCTTAATTGGTAAGAGCTTCCTTTAAGACTTCGCAGAAAAACAAATTCGTTTAGCAATAGAACTCCCTGAACAAATCCATCAGTGAGCATAAAACCCAGATGTAGTTTAAACGTATGCTTTTCACGAGCTTCCAGGTTATGATATCCTACCTTTTTTTGTAGATAATTCTTAAATAAATTCATTCGCCAAAGATAGTGATCCTTACAACGCTCTAAGGTATATACAAATAAGGATATGAACTTTTATATAACGAACCTGTTTAAGAGAAAATAATAATTACGCTATGAAAAAAGTAAGCATTTTCTTAATATTCGCCCTAATAACAATCGCTTCCACTATGGCTCAAAGTTCAATATATGATTTTAAAGTTAAGGCCATAGACGGCAAAGAGTTTGATCTTTCAGGTTTAAAAGGAAAAAAAGTAATGATCGTTAATACTGCATCAAAATGCGGCAATACACCACAATATAAGAATCTTGAAACACTTTATGAGAATTATAAAGACAAGAATTTCGTTATTATAGGATTCCCTGCCAACAACTTTATGAATCAGGAACCGGGTACAAATAAAGACATTGCAAATTTCTGCCAAGTAAATTACGGGGTTACTTTCCCAATGATGGAAAAGATATCTGTAAAAGGTAATGACCAGCATCCTTTATATGCCTGGTTGACGAAGAAGGCATTGAATGGTAAGATAGATTCAGAAGTTACCTGGAATTTTCAAAAGTATCTTATTGATGAGAATGGCAATTTGGTTGGTGTAATAGCTCCTAAAGAAAAACCTGATTCTCAAAAGGTAATTGACTGGATTGAAGGTAAGAATAAGGAAATTTAAAGTTTAATTTGTAGTCTTTTTACTATAGATTCTGATGTAATCCACCTGCAAGCTATTTGGAAAAACTGTTTCTGCATCAGGAGTCTTAGTAAAAGGAGTGGTTTCGTTCCCTATTCCCATACCCACGATCATAAAGAGTTTTTCATTGGCAGCAGGAAACACAGGTTGCAAATATTTTTTTCGTCTGTTATTGTCACAATTTTTAATATTTCTTCCTCTGCGATTTGAATATTTACACAACTGCCACACTTGTTTATCGTCAATAAAGAACTTTATAAAATTTGTATCCCATTCCATTGCATATTTATGAAAATCTTTAGAAAGGTCGAATTTCACTTTGTTTTTCTTATGGTACATCTTCTTTAACAACCAATTATGTACCGAAGTGTGAAATTGAAAGGGATTTTGCATTCCTGCTTCCATAATGTCAATTTCTGCTGATATTTGGCCAAACGTCCATATACCTGGCCAGAAGCCTTTACCTGCAGGCATTTTAGCCCGTATCTCATAGTAACCCATTCCAAATGGAGTCCTTGCATGAATCATTCCCGATGTATAATTTCTTTCTTCATTAAACCATGTTGCCTTTTCATTTTTAGCAACGATATGAAGTACTGAATCGATAATTACAACATTTTCATCAAGAAACACTTGGTTTTCGTTGCCATGTGTTCTGCAAAAAGCGCATTGGTCACTGCCGTCATTTGTATAAGGAAACCATGTAATCCATTTCTTCTTGTCTAATGTTGGAGAATTAAACTCATCACTAAATACCAGATTCCAGTTAACGTTAAAATCGTTTGTCTTAGATGCCTGGGGCTGAGATAAAACACTCATTGCAGATATTACTAAGTAGCAAAAAAGAAGGAATTTATACATTTAACTAAATTTTTGAATAAGGTAAAGACTAACGTATTATAACTTTATAACCTTGTTTATGTAAGGATTCTGTTTCTTGTTCATTCAATGTTCTCTCATAAAATATATAGTCTGTATAAAACATACCTTCAATTGCGTGCTCTTCGTTTATAAAAACAGTTTTAACGCCATATTTACCCTGTAAGTTTCTTAGTTCCTGAACCCATTCGGGATTCCTTTCTAGATGGTTAAACGGCTTTACTCGTTCAATAGAATAACGTATTGGAAGAATAATGAGTAGAGATATGACCATAATTCTTAACCATCTTTTAAAGATTGCATTTTCAGAAAAATAATTAATACAAAAACTTAGAATAATGAAGATTGCAGGATTCGCAATGAGGAGATAAGTATGTCTTTTTGTTGCTGCAAATGAAAATAAAATGAAAGGTATCATCCACCAAACCGACAAAAAAGTCAATTGCCAATTGTCTCTTTTATTAATAATAAGATAAATTGAAAGTATTATAGGAATCCAGATGAGTTCTCCAAAAACCATTCCTATATTTTGAAAGTAATAGTACCAGGCTCCCTGATGTTCCTCAACTGTGTTTTTGAAAGCATAAATAAATTTCATTATGACATAATGTGCTTCATCAGGAAAATATTGTTGAATGTACATGAGCCATGGACTAGAAATTAATAGGAAGAAGGTAACTGCAATTAGAAAATTAGTGATTATTAATTTTGTCTTCTTACTCCTGACTAATAGTTCACCGGTTAACCAGACAGGAAAGACTAATAAAGATGGACTCCACTTACATAAAAATGCTAAGCCTGTAATAATTCCAATAAGGGCAGGGAAAAACAAACTTTTCTTTTTATTTATTAAAAGTATGCTCAGATATATCGCTAATTGCACAAAGAAAATAAAAAAGATCTCAACATGATCAGATGAAACTCTACCCCCTACTAATTCTATTAGCAATCCATTGATAGAATGAAAGAAAGCTGCTAATAGTCCTATGCGATTGTTGAATAGTCTCTTGCCTATTAAAAAGGTAAGATAGATTGAAATTAGCGACACAATAATTGATGGGAATCTTACTGCAAATTCATTATAACCTAATAAATTGATTGAAACAGCTAAACACCATAAAGGAATTGGTCCTTTTTCAAGCCAAACATGATTTGTAACCCAATTTTCAGGACTGTAAGATAGAACCGGATTATCATATAGTGTTGGTTTAAGAGGATGCTGAATAAGGTGCTTAGCAACAAGGGCATGATATTTTTCATCCCAGGTATGTAAGTAATGATCACTTGTTATAAACAATCTTAAAAATAGTCCTAATACAAGAATCAGAACCATCGCAGTAGTACAGCTTTTTGCGATATTGTTTGAATAGATTCTACTAATTAGCAACACAATAACGTTTAAATTAAAGAAACCCATTTGTTACATCAATATTAGGGAAAAATAGGTTATAAAAAAACAAGGCTGTGATTAGCAGCCCTGTTTTTGCAAGTAGTAAAAAAGGTTAATATCCCTAAGCTTATAACTTACGACTTGTAAGCTCCCAGGTCCTTAGGATGACTCTGGTTGATTAAACTAACTTTAGAAATATTATCAGCTCTACCCATCTTAATAAAGATCTCTGCTGATTTAGAATACTCATCTTTCCTGTTTGCATCGTGTAATAACAAGCAACCTATTATTATGTTTCCAGCCATTTCAACAAGTCTGCGTGCATGAAAATCAAGGAACTCAGGCTCCTCAAATTCATTCACTTTCTCAACAATCTTGCCAAATTGATCAGCCATTTTAGCCAGGAGTGATTTTAGATATTCAAGTTCTGGTTTAACCGGAACACTTAAATAATCTTTGATTGCTTTTGCAAAAACACCATTTCCAACTCCTCTAATAGCAGCTACTACCTGCAATTGTGAAGTGCCTTCATAAATAGTAGTTATTCGTGCATCACGATATATTCGCTCTATTGGAAAATCTTTCATGAAACCCGTTCCACCATGAATTTGTAAGGCATCATAAGCAATCTGGTTACAATACTCGCTTGAAAAGAGTTTTAACAATGGAGTAAATACATCTGCCAGCCTAAGATAGGTCTTATAATCTTCACGTTCTGCCTGTTCCAGTTTCCTGTCGTGGCTAATAAAAGTATATGCTTTATAAATATCTACAAAACGAGCTGTTTCATAGAGCAATGACCTGATTGCATCAGTTTTAACCTTCATATTTGTGAGAAGTTCGTAAACTGCAGGATATTGAATAATTGCTTTCCCGAACTGTTCACGTTCTTCAGCATATTTTTGAGCTTCACGCCAGGCTGCTTCAGCTATTCCTACTGATTGTGCACCCACACCCAATCGAGCTGAATTCATTAAAGACATCACATACTTGATAAGACCCATTTTGGTATCACCAATAAGCTTAGCCGGGGCGTTTTTAAATACAAGTTCACAAGTTGGTGATCCTTTAATGCCAAGTTTATTCTCAATACGACGTATTTTAACGGCCTGGCTGGTGCGATCATAAACAAATAAGGATAATCCTCTTGCATCGGTTGTATTTGGCTCAGAACGCGCAAGAACAAGCGAAATATCAGCATCTCCATTAGTAATAAAACGCTTTACCCCATCCAGATACCAGGTACTGTCGGCCTGATTGAAAGTTGCTTTAAGCTGCACTGCCTGAAGATCACTTCCCGCATCAGGTTCAGTAAGATCCATAGCAGCTGTAGCACCTTTATTAAAACGAGGCAGATATTCTTTCTTTATTTCTTCTGAAGCAAATTCATGGATTGTTTCAGCACAATCCTGCAACCCCCATATATTAGCAAATCCTGCATCAGCACGTGATACTATTTCTGCAGCCATAACATAAGGTACCATAGGAAAATTTAATCCATCATACTCACGAGGAAGAGACATTCCAATTAATCCGGCTTTGGTCAGTGCATCAAGATTATCAACAGTACCATGTGCGTACTTTACTTCATTATCAATCAATTGTGGACCTTCATGATCCACATCTTCAGCGTTGGGTGCAATTATATCACCTGTAATCTCTCCAACAATTTCAAGCACCTTATCATAACTATCAAGTGCATCTTCAAAATCACGGGGAGCATAGTCAAACTGATCTTTTTCTATATAATCCTTTTCCTTTAATCTTACGATTTTCTCCATTAAAGGATGAGTAAGATGGAATTTCAGGTTTTCGTTATCTGAATAAAAGTTAGCCATTTCTTTTCGTTGTCTTAATTTGCTTCACTATTTTGAATTTGCCTTATAGTATTTAATCATCTTAGGAAGTACTTCTGTTATGCTTCCAATAATTGTAAAATCAGCAATATGATTGATTGGAGCATTAACGTCAGTATTGATAGAAATTATTTGTGCTGACTGGTCCATACCTGCCCTATGTTGCACAGCACCTGAAATGCCACAAGCAATATAAAGTTTTGGACGAACAGTAATACCGGTTTGACCAATCTGTCTTTCATGTTCTGAAAATCCTGCATCAACTGCTGCACGGGATGCACCGACCTGAGCACCTAACACATCGGCAAGATCATACAAAAGCTGGAAGTTTTCTTTTGAACCAACACCATATCCACCAGCAACTATTACCTGTGCATTTTTGATGTTGACTTTACTTTGTTCCATATGCCTTTCGATAATTTCTACTGCGAAATCATCATCCTTCAGAATACCGAGATCCATATTTTCAATGGTTCCACTGTAATCTGAATCAGTTATCTCTTTCTTCATCACACCTTCTCTAACGGTAGCCATTTGAGGGCGTGTCTCAGGATTTATAATGGTAGCAATAATGTTACCACCAAAAGCTGGACGAATTTGGTATAAGAGGTTCTTATATTCAGTTTGAGTCTTATTTTCAAAATGATCACCAATTTCAAGTGCGGTACAGTCAGCTGTTAATCCGCATCTCATAGCAGAAGCAATACGTGGAGCAATGTCACGACCTATTGAAGTAGCACCAAATAATGCTATCTCAGGGTTTTCTTTATGAAAGAGGTCAATAATTAAAGCTGCATGTGGAAGAGTAGTATATGGAAACAGTCGAGCATCATCAGCAACATGAATTCTGTCGACACCATAAGGGAAAACTTGTTTCCCTATTTCATTAAGACCACTACCAATTATAATAGCTTCAAGTTTAACATTAAGATCATTAGCAAGCTTTCGGCCTTTTGACAATAGCTCAAGGCTTACATCAGCAATTGTTTTTTCTTCTGTTAACTCGCAATATACAAATATGTTATTCACTGTTTTTCAGGTTTAAATTGTAAAGAAATTATCCAATTACATGACTGCTGAGCAGTTCTTTCATGAGACCATCAATATCTGAGTCACTTGCCGAAAGAACTTTTGAATCTTTTGTGGCAAAAACGACGTTCTCAATCTTCTTAACTTTGGTTGGCGATCCGGAAAGGCCTAACATTTCAACATTGGCATTTAAATCATCAACAGTCCATTCATCTAATTGCAAATATGGTCTTAATGTATAGAGTTCTGTATAATCTTTGGTTTCGTTTTGCAATTCAGTAACAGTCCGTGAATGTTTGTATTTCATTAAGAGTTTCGCTAATCTCTGACGACAAGCAGGAGCTGAACTATGAACGGTAATTGCGCAAGGAAGTGATGATTTTACTACTTCTACACCTCTTTCGAGACGACGTTTTACAGTAATAGATTTATTGTTAACATCGATAATCTCTTCAGCATAGGTAATTTGAGGGATATGTAATTTCTCAGCAGTTTGAGGACCAACCTGAGCAGTATCACCATCAATAGCCTGACGTCCTGATATAACCAGATCATATGGCTCAAGTTTCTTCACTGCCAATGAAATAGCATAAGATGTTGCTAATGTGTCACTACCTGCAAATTTTCGGTCAGTGATAAGATACCCTCTATCGGCGCCCCTATACATGGCTTCGCGAATAATTTCAGCAGCTCTGAATGGACCCATAGTAAGTATGATCACTTCACAATCTGCTATTTTATCTTTTATTCTCAGAGCTAGTTCTAATGCATTCAAATCTTCAGGATTGAAGATTGCCGGTAAGGCTGCTCTGTTAACGGTACCATCAGCCTTCATGGCATCTTTACCCACATTACGGGTATCGGGCACCTGCTTAGCAAGCACAATAATTTTAAAACTCATAGATTTATAGTGTGTTTAAGTAAAGCAAACTGATGAAATAAAAAAACTTATGCAGGTTTTTCTATATAAGAGTCCCCTCGGGTGCAAAAATAGACATTTAGCCGAAACTGTCAACACAAAAAATGGAATGAAGGGAAACTATGTGTTCAGATTAGCCCCGTATTATTAATCTATAACTGAATCAACATTGAAAGGGTTCTGCTGGCACTCCTTGCACTCAAGACTTTTGTTATATTGGTGCATTGCTCTGGCGCTCATACCCATGCTACTAAAACCTCCATCATGAAAGAGATTCTGCATGGTGACTTTTCTTGTAAGATCTGAAAACATGGTTACACAGTAATCAGCACATTCGTCAGCTGATGCATTACCCAATGGTGACATGCGTTCAGTAAAGTCAATCAAAGCATCAAATCCTTTAACTCCCTGACCAGCTGTGGTAGGTGTAGGTGATTGTGAAATTGTATTAATTCTAACATGTTTCTCACGACCGTAGATATAACCAAAACTCCTGGCTATAGATTCCAGAATTGCTTTAGCATCAGCCATATCATTGTATTCGTATAATGTTCTCTGTGCTGCTATATAAGAAAGAGCAACAATTGATCCCCAGTCTTTTATTGCGTCAAGCTTTTTAGCTGTTTGTATCATTTTATGAAATGACAATGCTGATATATCAAGTGTTTTGGCAAAGAAATCATAATTTACATCATCATATGGTATCTTTTTGCGCACATTAGGAGACATACCTATAGAATGAAGCACAAAATCAATTTTACCATCAAAAGCCTCCATAGTTTTTTGAAAGAGATTTTCCAAATCTGAAATGCTAGTGGCATCAGCAGGAATCATTATACTTCCTGTTGACTTAGCAAGTTCATCTAGTTCACCCATTCTGATAGCAATAGGAGTATTAGTCAAAACTAATGTGGCTCCTTCATCATGAGCTCTTTCTGCCACTTTCCATGCAATGGACTGGTTGTTAAGAGCTCCGAATATTATTCCTTTTTTACCTTTTAAAAGATTGTATGACATTTTTGATGTTTTTATTTATGATGTAATTAAATAAAGCTTTTCAAACAATATACATAACCTATTGTTTGAAATTCGAAATCAGAAGGGTCCTCTCATTAGTTCCTGCGCTGCTTCTCTTGCACCTTGCAGTTTGTTGTTTCCGCTTATCATAAGTGCAAGTTCGTCAATCTGTTCCTCCCTGTTAAGTTTATTTATCATTGACCAGGTACTGTCAGAAGAAGTCATTTTAAAGACTTTATAATGTGAATCACCTAGTGCTGCTATTTGAGGGAGATGTGTTATTGCTATGACTTGCATATTACCAGAAATTGTCTTAAGAATATTTCCAACTTTACCTGCAATCTCTCCGCTAATACCTGTATCTATTTCGTCAAATACAATTGTTGGGAGTAGGTTATTTATTGAAATAAGTGATTTGACAGCTAACATGAGTCTGGATAATTCACCTCCAGAAGCTATCCTGGTTATATTATCGGGTTCAATACCTTTGTTGGCTGAAAAGAGAAATTCTACTTCATCCTTACCATCCTTGCCCGGGAAATCAAGTGTTGCAAATTCTATTTTAAAGGAGGCGTTTTTAATACCCAAATTAGATACAGTACTAATTATTGAGTTTTCAATTGTTGATGATACATTTTTTCTTCTGCTTGAGAGTTCATCAGCAAGCGAAATCATTTGAAGACAATACTGCTTTTGAATCTTCTCTAATTCTTCAGCCTTTTGATCAAGAGATTCAATACCTTGAATTCTGGATTGAAAACTAGTAGCAATTTCATTCAATTCAGATATACTATTTACGTGATGTTTTTGTTCAAGCTTATAAATAAGACTTAACCGCTCATTAATCTCTTCCATACGCTCGGAACTGAAGCTTACTTTTTCGACAATATCCTCAATTACAGCTGCAATGTCTTTCAATTCAATGAGACTACTGTTTAATCTATCAGTTAGTGACTTGATGTCGTTATAATGCAATGAAGCGGCATTTACCAGATTTGTGACTTCCCTTAACTTCTTAATTATGCTCTCTTCTTCACCATTTAATATTTCAGATGCATTAAATAGTTTTGTTTTAATATCTTCAGCGTGAGACTGAACATCCAACTCTTCCTCAAGAGCTTCCTGTTCACCCGGTATAAGTAAAGCTTTCTGAAACTCTTCAATTACAAACACCAGATAATCTAACTCTATTTTGGCTTTCAAATTAAGAGCCCTTGTTTCATCAAGTTGTTTTGTGGTGTGTATGTACGCTTTGTAAGTTTCCTTATATTGCTTCAGAAGCTTATGATTATCAGCAACTGCGTCAACAACTGACAATTGGAATGAATTTTCACGAAGCAATAATGTTTGATGTTGTGAATGAACGTCAATTAACCGACTTGTTAAATCCTTTAGTTGATTAAGATTAACCGGAGTATCATTAATAAAAGCTCTTGACTTACCTTGAGGAGTTATTTCACGCCTTATAATGCATGAATGATCGTAATCTAAATTATTCTCTTCAAAAAATGATTCCAATTCGCAAGTAGTTATATCAAAGCAACCCTCGATACTACATTTCTTTGTTTTGTCGGGAAGGGTTAAATTATCTGCACGACTACCAAGCATCAAGGATAATGCACCTAAAATGATGGATTTACCTGCTCCTGTTTCTCCTGTAATGACTGAAAATGGTTTATTGAACTCAATATCCAGATTGCGAATCAAAGCATAATTATTGACAGACAGTCTGTTAAGCATAGACTAGATAATTAGATGAGCAAAGGTACTAAAATAATCAGAAAGAGCCACGATAGCGGTTCTTTCTAAAATTAAGGAAATATCTTTTGTAGTCTATTATTGTTTGGCTTCAAGTATCTTCTGATAACGTGCAGCATTTGCTGGATCTATCTCCTTGAGGATATTAACAGCACTAGTTTTATCCATTGGCGATGCGCCAGAATAAATATTAATTAATTCATCTCTCTTTGCTTCAAGAAAGAGTTGTAAAAGGAAAAGACCAGGCCGTTCACGATTAGCTTTACGAAGTAATTCAAGACTCTCATTGATAGCAGTTCTTCCACGTTCAACATCATCAGCCATAACATCGAGGCCTAACCTATGATATTTATACATAGCTTCACGAACTCCTGAATAAGCTGGATTTGTGAGATTCTCGATTAACCAGTAACGGTTCTTTTGGCTTTCAAATGCTTTCCATCCTTTTTCGCGGGCATTCTGTGCAAGGTTTACAATATTTTGAGCGGCAGCAAAATACGGTGTACCTCCCATTCTGGCGAATGAATCTCCATCTAATCCCAAGTAAACATATAAATAATAAGCAATTGTTGAAGTTAGATTTGATGTAAACACATTGTCATTGAATTCTAAGGGTTGGAATTCAACATAGGTAAAATCAAAGTCCTTATCTATATAATTTAAGAGTGGTGTATTATAAGAAGCATTGAAAACAGGACGACGAAGAGCAACATTTATCTTGGCAGTAAATTGATCACTTGACTGTCGTTCACTTACAGTAATAAGAATAGTTCCCTCAATTCTTTCTTCAGGCTTATAGTCATAATTAGTCCATTTACGATTATTGACGAAATCGTTTAATTCTTGTTGCAGAGTTTCAAAAATCTTCTTTTCAGTACCTTCGACCTGAGGAGAAGTAACCTGAACCACTATATTAAATTCCTGACTGTGAGCTGTTGATATCAACAACATAAATAGCAGAAGACTTAATATTTTTCTCGTCATAATAACCCTTTTTAGGATCTTTTTATAATTTGGTCCAATACAATACCGGCAATGATAGATTTTGGTAATGTTTCCGTTGTAAATTCACTCTTATCAGGGAATAACATGGTAACCTTGTTTGTGTCAGTTCCAAATCCTGCTCCTGAATCTTTAAGAGAGTTAAGAACGATCATGTCAAGGTTTTTATTATTCAGTTTAAGGATTGCATTTGATTTTTCATTTTCTGTTTCAAGAGCGAAGCCAACAAGAAATTGAGATGATTTCTTCTTCTTTCCCATCGAAGCAAGAATATCATTTGTAAGCTTAAGTTTTAAAGATAAATCATCCTTCTTTTTAATCTTGTCTTTTGCTACAGTTACAGGAGTATAATCTGCAACAGCTGCAGCCATAATCACAATTTCACTATCATTGAACGCTTTATCACACTCAAGCTGCATCTCCTCAGCTGATGTTACTTTAATTGTCTTTATTGAAGGATTTTCTGCACTAATATTTACAGGACCTGAAACTAAAACAACATCAGCACCCCTTTTAGCGGCTTCTTCAGCAAGTGCAAACCCCATTCGGCCAGATGAATGATTGCCTATAAATCTTACCGGATCTATTGCTTCATAAGTGGGACCAGCCGTTATAAGTACTTTTTTACCTAAGAGTTCTTTCTTCTCTTCAAAGAAATCTTTAACAACCTTTAAGATCATTTCAGGTTCTTCCATCCTGCCTGCACCTGTCAATCCGCTTGCCAATTCACCTGTTTGAGGTTCTATCAATCGATTCCCATAAGATTGAAGAGTGCGGATGTTCTTTGCTGTTGTAGGATGATAAAACATATCAAGGTCCATTGCAGGAGCAAAGAAAACCGGACATTTAGCTGCAAGGTAACAAGTTGACAAGAGGTTATCAGCAATACCATTCGCCATTTTTGCAATAGTATTCGCTGAAGCTGGTGCAATAATAAATAGGTCAGCCCATCTACCCCACTCAACATGACTATGCCAACTACCATCTACTTTATTGTATGGTTCAATTAGTATTGGTTGTTGAGAAAGTGTAGACAGCGTTAAGGGAGTAACAAAATCAGTTGCACACTGAGTCATAACAACTTTAACGTTTGCACCTTCTTTCTTTAATAATCTGATAAGGAGCGGAGTCTTAAATGCTGCAATACTCCCTGTTATACCAACAAGTATATTCTTCCCTTTAAGCATTTGGTTAGAATTGATCTTCAGTAGCTTCTTTTATAGGATTACGATAATGAATCTGATCTTTCAGGAATTCTTGAATAGCAATTAGAGTTGGTTTAGGAAGATTCTCATAATATCTGGCAATCTCAATTTGTTCCCGATTTTCAAACACTTCTTCAAGATTGTCATTAGGAACTGCAAATTCGGAAATTTTAGAAGCAAGTTCTTCTTTAAGTTCAGATGAAATCTGATTTGCTCTTTTCGAAAGAATTGCTACAGTTTCATACATGTTGCCGGTTGGCTCCATTAATTCATGAATATTGCGTGTTACTGCAACAGTTTCACTTTTTGTTTTTTTATAATCCATATGTTTATCTTATTGTTACAAAGTTTTGTAATTCACGGTCAGTATTTTTTTTCAGCTGCATTACCTCTTTTTGATACTGAGAGGTAGGGTAACTAGCAAGGAAATTATCCAAAGCATCTGCTGTTGATTGAAACCGTTCTTGTTTTTTATTCTCAAAGCTCTTCTGAGCGTAATAAAATGAAGCTTTAGCAATGTGAAACATCGCATATTCCCTGTATTTCGTATCAGGATAATCTTTTACCAAATTCTGAAAGCCAATAATAGCTGCTTTATAATCCTCCATTTTGAAATATAAATTAGCTATATTCAATTCCTTTGTTTCAAGTTTCATTCTCAATTCATCAATCAATTCATTGGCTTTTTGCACTCTCGAACTACCAGGATATTGATTTGTAAACAATTGAAGGCCTTTTATGGCATCAAGAGTAACAGTTTGGTCCAAACTTTCAGATGGAGAATCAAGATAATTACAATAAGCACTTAAATATGCTGCTTCTTCGGCATTCTTACTATTAGGATAATTTGTGGCAAACTGTTTAAAATAATAGCTTGCTAATATATAATCTTCTTGTTCATAATGAGCATAGGCAAAGTAAAATGCAATCTTTTCAGCCCTGTCAGTGCCCTTGTAATAAGGTTGTAATTGATCAAAAAGCTGAATTGCCCTATAATAGTCTTTTGATTCGAAATAAGAGACAGCCATCTCATATTTCTTTTCATTATCAGTACTTTTCACGAGTTTCTGATACTTACTGCACGAAACGAATGTAAGTGTGCAGAGAATTAAGGGAAGTAGTTTTCTGATCATGGTGCAAAATTAAACATATAAAGCTTACATCAAACGATTATCGACCACAAATAATATAACTATATCACTAATAGTTAACATTTTTTGGCTATACATTCTAAGAAAGCACTTCCTTGTAAGCTTTAATACACCTATCACGTGCAAATTCATGTTCAACCACCGGGTGAGGATATTTATCTGTCCCGAATTCAGGCACCCACTTTCTGACATACTTATATTCGGGATCAAATTTCTCTTGTTGTCGTAATGGATTGAATATTCTGAAATAAGGTGCAGCATCACAACCACACCCTGCAATCCATTGCCAATTACCATTATTAGAAGCAAGCTCATAATCAAGTAGCTTAGCGGCAAACCATGCTTCACCCCATCTCCAGTCTATCAACAAGTGTTTAACTAAAAAACTTGCTGATATCATTCGCACTCTGTTGTGCATAAATCCTGTGGCTTTCAGTTCACGCATACCTGCATCGACCAGAGGATACCCGGTCATTCCATCACACCATAGATTAAACAGGCTTTCATCATTAATCCACTTTATCCTTTCATATTCACTTTTAAAAGCCATTGATACCACATGAGGATAAAAGGCAAGAATGTGAATAAAAAACTCTCTCCAAATAAGTTCATTCAACCAGGTAGAACTATAATCAGTAGCAACAGAAACGCAACGCCTGATGCTTATTGTTCCAAACCTAAGATGAGGACCTATTCTGGTTGTTGCATCCATTGCAGGATAGTCACGTGAAAGATTATAATCCGAGATTTTATCCAGTGAAAGAGCATTGTCAGGGAAAAAATAGTCCTGAGGATAGAAGCCCATTTCATTAAGAGTAGGAATTCTGCAATTTATAGATTGAATAAAATTATTGTAGTACTTTTCAGTTTCATAGGATTCAGCAAGTTGACTTGAATATAGTGCCAGCCAACGTTTACTGAAAGGTGTAAATATCTCATAAGGTTTACCTCCTGGTTTTAATACTTCACCCGGTTCAAAAATAACATGATCTTTGGTACTGAGAAATTTAATGTTAGAAGCCTGCAGTAATTCATTAACGCTATTATCACGTTCTATGGCATAAGGTTCATAATCACGATTTACATAAACACAATCTATTATAAATTCCTTCATCAGATCAATCCATATTGTTATTGGATCTCCCTTTTTAACATACAAGCAGCTTCCAATACTTTTCAATTCCTTGTCGAGATTGACAATTTGTCTATGTAAGAATTGAATGCGAAGATCAGTTTCAGGTAATTTGGAAATAATATTGTCATCAAAAATAAATAGAGGAAGCACTGGATTACCTGCTTTCAATGCTTGAAATAACCCATGATTATCTTCTATGCGCAAATCTCTCCTAAACCAGAATATTGAAATGGGCATTGCCAGGATATTTTATAATTATACTCATTTTGGCGGAGTTCAACAATCATTTGAGAGAATAGTTTATAAAATTTATTCACTTTTAAAATTCGCCCTTTAATATTCATCCCCGACATTTTTTTCTATAGCTTTGCAGAACTAATTCTAGTTATCAATCAATTCATACTACCGTGGACATTTTTGAAAGAAGGTTAAGCAATATGGGGCCTTTGGGATCATACTCCCATCAGGCTGATGGTTATTTCATGTTTCCTAAACTTGAAGGTGAAATATCAAACCGAATGATATTTAGAGGAAAAGAAGTTCTTGTTTGGAGCCTCAATAATTATCTTGGATTAGCTAATCATCCTGAAGTTAGAGAAGCTGATGCTCAAGCAGCAAAAGACTGGGGTCTTGCATATCCTATGGGTGCCCGTATGATGTCGGGACAGACAGTATATCATGAACAACTTGAACGTGAACTAGCTGCTTTTGTTGGAAAAGAACATGCATTCCTTTTAAATTTTGGTTATCAGGGAATGATTTCGATTATTGACTCATTAGTTGACCGAAAGGATGTAATCGTTTATGATTCAGAAGCTCATGCTTGTATTATTGATGGTCTTCGTCTTCATATGGGAAAGAGATTCGTCTATCCTCATAATAATATTGAAAATTTAAGAACTCAGCTTGGCAGAGCTCGAAAAATGACACAGGAAACCGGAGGTGCTATTCTTGTAATAACTGAAGGTGTTTACGGAATGACTGGTGATCAGGGAAAACTTAAAGAGATTGTTGCTTTAAAAGAGGAATTTGATTTTCGCTTACTGGTAGATGATGCTCATGGCTTCGGAACAATGGGAGCAACAGGTGCTGGTACGCATCAGGAACAGGGAGTAATGGATGGTGTTGATATATATTTCGGCACATTCGCTAAAGCTATGGCAGGGATTGGAGCATTTGTTGCCAGTCGTGCTGATATTGTAGAATATTTACGCTTTAATATGCGGTCACAAACATTCGCAAAATCATTACCAATGCCTATGGTTATTGGGGCTTTAAAACGTCTTGATCTGATAAGAACACATCCTGAACTAAAAGAGAATTTGTGGAAGATTGTTAATGCAATGCAATCAGGATTGCGTGAAGCAGGTTTTAATCTGGGTAATGCTTGTTCGCCGGTAACACCTGTTATGCTTGAAGGTGGTATACCTGAAGCTTCACAGATTATTGTTGACCTTAGAGAACATTATAGTATCTTCTGTTCAATGGTAACGTATCCGGTTGTTCCTAAGGGAATAATTTTACTTAGAGTTATTCCTACAGCCTCTCATACACTTGAAGATGTAAAATATACTATTGATGCCTATAAAGAAGTTAGGAAGAAACTCGAAATAGGAGCTTATGCTACAGAAATGTATGATATCTCTTCATTAGCATAATTATTACTATTCTTTCGCTGAATAGTATTTAGAAAAATAAAATAAAAACCCCTTGAAGAAAATAATTTCTAAAAGGGGTTTTACTTTGTTAACAAAATTGCAGTATTATCTTTTACCGCCAAATATAGAGCCCAGGATACCTCTTACTAATTGACGCCCAATAGTATTGCCAATATTTCTTGTAATAGCACGTCCGGTTTGCTTTGTCAGATCATTTAAAATATCACTACCAATACTCCTGTTACGTCTATCGGCTTTTTCTTTTTCTATTTCAGCTTTTTGTTGCATCGCAATTTCCTTTGCCTGCTTCTCAGCTTCTTGCATCTCTTGTAACGACTGAGCTTCTTTATTCATTCTGGCAGTAAGAATTTCAAATGCTGATTCTCGATCTACAACTTTTTCATAAACTCCAAAAATTGATGATTTTTGAATTAACTTAGTCCTTTCATCATCAGTAATGGGACCTATTTGTCCTGAAGGAGGAATAATGAATGCTCTTTCCACCATACTAGGTATTCCCTTAGGATCAAGAAATGAAACCAATGCCTCTCCTACTCCCAATTGAGTAATTACTTCTTCAACATTAACAGCCGGATTACTTCTAAAAGTTTGAGCTGCTGATTTTACTGCTTTTTGATCACGTGGTGTAAAGGCTCTCAAAGCATGCTGAATTCTATTACCTAACTGCCCTAATACATCATCAGGAACATCTATAGGATTCTGTGTAATGAAAAAGATACCTATTCCTTTCGATCTAATTAGTCGAACAACCTGTTCAATCTTATCAAGAAGAACTTTTGGAGCTTCTTCAAATAGAAGATGAGCTTCATCAAAGAAAAATACTAGTTTAGGTTTCTCAAGATCACCGGCTTCAGGCAATTCCTCAAACAACTGACTTAACAACCAAAGTAAAAAAGTTGAATAAAGGCGTGGAGACTGCATCAATTTGTCGGCAGCCATTATATTAACCACACCTAAACCTTCGGAATTTGTTTGCATCAAATCAAAAATATCAAAAGCAGGTTCTCCAAAAAATTTATCACCTCCCTGATCTTCCAATACTAAAAGATTTCTTTGTATTGTTCCAACACTTGCAGCAGAAATATTACCATATGTGGTAGTGAATTTTTCTCTGTTGTTTCCAACATATTCTAGTATAGTAGTTAAATCTTTAAGATCAAGAAGTAACAAGTTATTATCATCAGCAATCCTAAAGACGATATTCAAGACACCTTCCTGTGTATCATTTAAATTAAGCATCCTACTGAGTAACAAAGGCCCCATTTCGGTAACTGTTGTCCTTAACGGATGGCCCCTTTCACCGAAAACATCAAAAAAGCATACCGGGAACCCACGATTCAAATAATTGGTTAATCCAAGATTTGTTACTCTTGCTTTAATCTTATCATTTGGTACGCCTTCTTTAGAAATTCCAGATAAATCTCCCTTTATATCTGTCATAAACACTGGTACCCCCTGACGACTAAAACTCTCAGCGAGAACCTGTAGGCTTACTGTTTTACCTGTTCCTGTTGCTCCCGCAATGAGTCCATGTCTGTTTGACATTTGTGGTACTATATGAATTTCACGTTCACTTTTAGCAATAAGTGTTATGCTTTCGTCCATAATATAAACTTTAGTTAAGCAAATATAATCATAATAAAACGCTTTTTATGAAGTAAAGCATCAAAATGTAATCAACCACGCTTGGAGCCATTTATTTTTTTAATTATCTTAGAAGATAACTTTAGGCCCGCAATTCAAATGAATAAAACCATGTACAAAAGAAAAAGGCTCATAAATCCTCTGATTTATAAGCCTTTATTTATGTAAATTTTGTGACTCCGACAGGATTCAAACCTGTAACCTTCTGATCCGTAGTCAGATGCTCTATTCAGTTGAGCCACGGAGCCGTTATGAGGGTGCAAATATACTAATTTTTCCGTAAATGCAATGAATATCCCCTAATTTTGTTGCTTGTTTTAAAAATTACATTTATGAATATACCTTGGCTAAATTCACTACCTATAGCTATTACAGTTACTGATAAATCCGGCAAAATTATAGAAATGAATGACCAATCTGCAATTGTTTTTTCTAAACAGGGTGGTTATGATTTAATCGGTAAAGATCTATCCGATTGTCACAATCCTCATTCCCAGGAAGTAATAACCCGAATGATGGAAAGTAATGTAACTAATGCTTACACTATTGAAAAAGAAGGGAAAAGGAAACTAATCTATCAGACCCCATGGTATATTAATAATGAAGTAGCAGGATTAGTAGAAATATCTATTGTTATTCCAAATGAAATGCCGCATTTCATTAGAAAATAAAGGCTTTTATTATTAGTGCTTGAGCTTTGCTTTTTATTTCTGAGCTACTTTTATAGAGCAACCAATTGCCTTTGTAAAATCAGGATTAGGTTTTTCACCGTTACGTAAGGCATCCAGTGCATTCTCTAAAAACTTTTCAGTTACTGCTGTTGGTTCCTGACTGTTGTTATCTATAGCACCAATATATGCTACTTGATTACCTTTAGTTGTCTTATTTAGTAGATAAACTTGAGGTGTGCGAGTTGCTCCATACTTAGCCAGCACAGTTTGTCCATCGTCAAAAAGATAGGGAAAGCGAAATTTCTTTTCTTTTGCTCTAATCTGCATATTGGCATAACTATCTTCAGGTACTATTTGAGGATCATTTGGATTAATAGCTATAACCGGATAGCCAAGAGGTGAATATTTTTCATTTATAGCAATAATTCTATCTTCATAAGCTTTGGCGTAAGGACAATGATTACAGGTAAATATAACTACGTATCCTTTAACATCTTTATAATCTGCCAATGATACCATCTTACCATCCACATTCATAAGCTTAAAGTCGGAAACCATATCTCCCACTTTATATCCTTGACTAAACGAAGTATACGCTAATACCAGGCAAATTCCAATTATAAAAATTATCTTTTTCATTTCTTTTGATTAGTTTAGTTGATCTAAGATATTTTCAATGTCATCATAGGTAAGCTCTCGTTCAATAAAAAATCTTTTTATCCGGTTATAAACTAAAGTAGCTGGTATTGAGCCTGTCCATTTTGAATCAACTTTATTTATCCAGATATCTGATGCAGGATCGCTTAAAACGATTACTTCAGGAGTGATATTTTGCTTTTTGAGGTAAGGTTTCAATTTAGTATTTATTTCCCGTTCAAAATCAAGGCTAACGAGAATTACTTTAATTTTTTGATCAATATATTCATCATGTATTTTTTGAAATGCAGGCATTTCTTTAATACAGGGAGCACACCATGTTGCCCAAAAGTTAATTATATAAGTGGTATCATTTTGTTTCTCAAGCAATGGTTGTAATTGTTCAAAATTTACAACTGGTATATCTCCCAACTCATTATCCTGCGCGTAAGTATTCATGAGCGAAACAAACAGGATAAATGTAATCAAAGAGTGTTTCATAAAACTTCATTAGAGTAGAAATCTTAACACTCTTAAATAAAGATTTGTTTAAGGAACTTTAAATACCAGCTATTGCGCTGGTTAATGATTTAATTATCAATGAATGATATTATAAATCATTAGTACGATATACGACCTTTCCATCAATGTAGGTACGAATAACTTTGGCTTTAGGAATATCTTTGGCTTTTACCTGCATTATGTCACGATCGAGAATAACGAAATCAGCATTTTTTCCTACCTCAAGGCTTCCACGTTTATTTTCTTCAAAACATGCTTTGGCAGCCCAAATAGTAATGCTCCGCAATGCTTCCTGACGAGTAAGTGCATTTTCTCTTTGGAAACCTCTTGGAGGATTACCTTCAAGGTCCTTTCTGTCGACCGCTGCATAAAATGTATATACAGGATTAATATTTTCTATAGGGAAGTCAGTCCCATTTGGTATCCAACCGTTTTGTTTCATTAATTGGCGGTATGCATATGCATTTCTAATTCGTCGTCCTAAACGCTGACGTGCCCACGACATATCAGAAGTGGCATGTGTAGCCTGAACTGATGGAATAATAGAAAATTCACCAAACTTCGAAATGTCGTTCGGATCAATAACTTGTGCATGCTCTATTCTCCACCTTAAATCATTACCCGGAAGAAGATAATTGCTATAAACATCAAGTACTACCCTATTAGCCGAATCACCTATTGCATGAGTGTTGATCTGATAACCATTATCATAAGCCATAACGCACCACTTTCCAATTTCTTCAGGTGTTATGGTCATAATACCATAATTACCAGGATCATCACTGTATGGCCTTAAAAGACAAGCACCTCGTGATCCAAGAGCCCCATCAGCATATAATTTAATTGACCTAACATTTAGTTTTTCACGTTGAAAAACTCCTTTCTTTACAAATCTTTCTACGTTTTCATTAGTCGGATTAAGCATTACATACAATGACATAACGAATTCATCCTCTGACTGTAAACTATCATAAAAGTCAATTAACTCTGCATCTGCACCTGCGTCAGTAACCATTGTCAATCCAGTTCCGAAGCACTCTTTTGCCGACTTCATCATTAAATCTGCAAGTGCTTTTCCTTTCGGTTTTGGAACCAAATTCCTAAATGAGTCAGCCAATGATTCTTTGAAAATACCGGTAAATTTTCCTCTCTTAATAACTGCTTCCGATGACTTAGAAAGATCTTCTACTTTAAATCCAGATCTGTCAATTGCAGCTTGGTTAACTAGTACTGCATGTCCATCTACTCTTATTAAAACTACCGGTATTTCAGGAAATTTTTCATTAAGTAATTTATTGTCCGGAAACTGCTGACCTGGCCAATTATTCTGGTCCCATCCTCTGCCAACAATCCATGTTGACGGAGATTCTTGAAAGTGCTTTTGCACTATTTCAATCATTTCATTGAGGGAATGTGATGGTTGAAGATCAGCATATTGATGATTTAGTGCATAACCGTAAAAGTGTGAATGCGGATCAATAAATCCCGGATATACAGCTTTACCTTTAACATCTAAAACCGAATCAGACTGGTAAGCATCATTAATAGTAATATCATCACCTACAGCAATAATTTTACCGTGATCAACTGCCATTGTTGTATGTAGAGTAAAAGTGCTATCAGCAGTATATATTACCGCATTCCTAACAATCAAATCAACAGTAGTTTTGCCTTTATTACAAGCGGTCATCATAATAGTAACGAGCAATAGACAAATTGGTCGCAATTGCATACAGTCAAATTTTGTGCGAATGTAAGAAAAATTTGATTTTAGGATTTAAGAACATCACAAGATCATTAAGGTTTGAACATCTCAATTATTAATCTTTAATAGCACTCCTTTTACAGCCTTCACATCAGGGTGATTTTAAGCAGTAAAGCACTTAGATTATTAATCGTTTTGATTGCATAAAGTACTTATAAACTTCAAACCATAATATACTGACTATTCCTGCTAAAATGCAGAGTACTAGTTCAATTATACCAATTTTACCAAATTGAAAAAGGTTAGAAAGAAAAGGTACATTTAAAATTAGTACCAGAAATACTATAGCTCCCCCTACGATCCATTTTACAGTTGAGTTAGGAGACCTCATTATGGTTAAAATATTAGTTGACCATGACCGATTTGATAATATTACAGCAATATTTGAGATAACAAGAGAAACGAATGTCATTGTTCTTACGGAGTCTCCTGAATGACCTGTTGATAATCCCAAATAATAGACAAGAAGAGTAATTATCAAAATACCGACTCCTTGTGCACAGCCTAAAAATATTTTCTTTAAACCAAAAAATGGTTCATTTATTCCTCGTGGTGGTCGCGACATAACATTCTTTTCTGCTTTTTCAGCTTCAAAAATTATGGAGCATGCCGGATCAATGATCAATTCAAGAAATACAATATGAACAGGCCATAAGATCAGCGGTAAATCAGCAAAAAAAACAGGTATTAATGACAAACCGGCTATTGGTACATGTATTGCAAAAATATAACCAAGTGCCTTTTGAAGATTATCAAAAATTCTTCTGCCCATTTTTATAGCTCCAACAATTGATGCAAAATTATCATCCATTAAAACCAGCGAAGAAGCCTCCCTTGCAACATCAGTTCCCTTCTCTCCCATTGCAACTCCAATGTTTGCAGATTTTAGTGCAGGAGCATCATTCACACCATCACCTGTCATAGCCACGATTTCATTATTATTTTTAAGGGCGTTGACTATTTTCAGTTTCTGCTCAGGGATAATCCTCGCAAAGATGTTCACATCTTTAATACGCAATGATAATTCTTCTTCTGACATGGCCTCTAATTCAGGCCCTGTGATACAATTATTGTAATTCGTTATTCCTATTTCCCTTCCTATATTAGATGCGGTGACGGGATAATCACCTGTTATCATGATTACTCTTACTCCTGCCTCATAGCATTGCTTGATAGCTTCAGGGACGTTCTCTCTAATTGGATCTGAAAGTCCAATTAATCCAACAAATTCAAAATCAAAATCATGTTGAATAAATGGGAGATCTTCGTTCGTTAAATTACTTTTTGCTACTCCTAACACACGTAACCCAGATTTTGCCATTAACGAAACAGCATCAGCACATACCTTTAATGTATTCGCATCCATATGACAAAGGTCAAATATAGCTTCAGGTGCTCCTTTTGCAGCAATTACTTTTTGATTAGTGCCAGTATTTGTAAATACCCTCGACATTGCAAGCAACTCTCTTGAAAGAGGATACTCCTTTTCCATTTCCCAATCGTTGTGAATATGCTCAGTATTCTTAAGGTATTGAAATCCTGTATGCAGGATTGCTTTTTCCATTGGATCGAAAGGAGTAATCTGGCTAGATAAAATCCCATATTCAATAATCTCATGAAAATCTTCATGAAGCTCATTGCTATGCTTAACTTCAAGGTAGTCTTGACCATTAAACAGTCTGGTGACTGTCATCTTATTTTGTGTAATAGTTCCTGTTTTATCCGTGCAAAGTACAGTTGCTGAACCAAGTGTTTCAATGGCAGCAGGATTTCTTGTCAGAACAGATTTCTTCGACATTCTCCATGCACCAAGTGCCAGGAACACGGTTAAAACTACAGGAAACTCTTCGGGTAAAGTAGCCATAGCCAGTGTTAATCCGGCTAGAAATGCTTTAAGTAAATCATGTCGGGTAATAAAATACACCACAATAACACCAATACAAAGAATTATACCGAGTACTGCAAGGCGTAGAACCAATTTACTCATTTCTGATTTAAGACGTGTAGGTTCCTCTTTAACTGTTTCAAGTGCCTTACCAATTTTGCCTAATTCAGTGTTTACCCCTACTGCTTTAACTTGTACAAACGCATTACCCTGAACAATCATTGATCCAGAGTAAACTACAGGTAAATCATCGCCTCCCGGAATAAAAGTGCCATCCCCTTCAATATATTCACGTTTTTTTACAGGAACTGATTCTCCGGTAAGTAGTGACTCATCAGCCATAAGGCTCGTACTTTGTAATACGATTCCATCGGCCGGAACCCTGTCGCCTTCTCTTAAAATAATAATATCATCTGTAACAACTTCTCTTCCCGGGATTCTTTTAGTTTCTCCATCTCTAATAACCAATGCTCTCGGACTTGCCAATCCCTTGAGGGCATCAAGTGCTTTCTCCGTCTTCTTTTCCTGGTAGAATTCAATTCCCATAACAACCAATACAAAGCCCATCAGCATAATACCTTCAGTCAAATCCCCAAGTATTAAATACAAAGAGCCACAAATCACCAATAAAATGAACATTGGTTCTTTAATGACCTCTAATCCTATTTTCCAAATACTTTTTGGTTTTGATGAAGGTAGTTCGTTATATCCTTCATCTTTAAGCTTCTGACTTACTTCATCACTTGTCAGTCCGGTGATTTCATTAATTTTTGTCTCTATGTGCATGCCAGATGATGTAAGAGTTATTGAAATACGATGTAAAATTAGAAAAAAGAGTAAGCCCAATGTATGTTATAGACTGCAAATATTTACCTCATTAATTTATCTGCAATCAGGAGAGTAAAAAAAATGAAGTAATATTGTAATCAGGATAGAAGTAATTCTTAACATTGCCAATAAATTGATTAGAAGAATAATATATTTAATTCCAAAAGTTATCAGGTGGTTAATATTTTTTATTTACCTCTGTACCATAGTATATGCATCATTAGCATCACCTTCAAGCATTCCAAAATTATTTAATATCCCACATTTAGATAAGATTGTACACTTTATAATGTATTTTGGCTTTTGTCTCCTGGCTATCTGGTGCCTGAATGAAGAAACATATGATAGAACTGCTAAATCTTTTTCTTCGATAATCTATTGGAAATATCCTTTATCATTAATAATGGGAATAAGTTGGGGTTTAATGATGGAATTATTTCAAAGAATAATGAATATTGGTCGGCATTACTCTGTTTTCGATTTACTTGCCAATATTATTGGTGCTATTTCAGGTACGTTGCTTTATTATTATTTGATTCAGAGAAAATTAAGAAAATAAATAATACCCTGATGACATGTAACTGCACCAGGGTATAAAATTTATAAATACAAAAGAATCAATCTCCAAAAGATATTCCAATACCTCTTGCTGTTTTCATCAAAGCAGTATCAGGTTCAACCAAATTAGGTTTCATGATTGCTTCCTCAAGAGTAACAGAAGTTATGTAGGGATGTCTGTATGATACCATTCGTCCGTATTCACCAGCAAGAACAAGTTCCATCGCTTTCACACCATATTGAGTTGCAAGAACTCTGTCGTAGGCAATTGGAACTCCTCCCCTTTGCAAGTGCCCAAGAACCGTAGTACGAATACTATGCTCACATCCTGCTGCTTTTAGTTCTTCTTCAAGTCGGAAGCCTACACCGCCAAGTCGCATATTTTCATAACCAACTTCACGATTAAGCATTGTTACCAGATCACCTTTAATATTTCGAGCCCCTTCAGCAACTACAATATTTATGAATCCACGTTCTCTCTGAAAACGGCTTTCTACTTTTTCCATTACTTTTTCAATATCGTAAGGAAATTCAGGAAGTAAACATAATTCAGCACCACCGGCAACTGCTGCATTTAAAGCAATCCAACCTGCGTTACGACCCATAACTTCAAGTATTTGAACCCTGTTGTGACTGGCAGCAGTAGTTACAAGCTTATCTACTGCTTCAGTTGCTATTTGAATTGCGGTTTGAAATCCAAAGGTAGCATCTGTTGCTGAAAGATCATTATCAATTGTCTTTGGAACACCTATTATATTCAAACCTTGTTCAAAAAGTTTTTGCGATATTCTTTGTGATCCATCTCCGCCAATGTTTATTACAGCATCAATACCAAGGTATTGAATTTTGCGAATCATTTCATCTGAGCGATCAACAGCAATATATGATCCATCTTTTTGACGGACAGGCCATGCAAATGGTCCACCTTTATTAGTTGTTTGCAATATTGTTCCACCTTGATAATGTATTCCCGAAACAGCCTTTTCATCTAATACGACTATTTCTGTCGGTTCTCGTAAAATGCCATTGAAAGCTTCAATACTTCCAACAACTTCCCAATTTTTTTCTTTAGCGGCTCTTTTTACAATTGCTCTAATGACTGCATTTAAACCAGGGCAATCGCCACCGCCTGTTAATACTAATACCCTATTCATCCGATTGGTTTATAATTTATTATATGAATTATCACTTTAAAAAAAACTGTGCAAAATTAGTCAATTAATATCTATATGCGACAAATGTTCATTAAAGGATATCCTGAACATGTATTAAAGCATAAAAATGAACTCTTTTTCATTAAAATCATTACTTTTGGTACTTTATTAAAGGTATGAAAAAAAGAAAAACAATAGCGATAGTTGCTCACGATAATCGTAAGATTGATCTTATTGAATGGGTTGAGTATAATGCTGTTAAACTTAGTAAACACAAAATTGTTTGTACCGGTACAACAGGAAGATTGATTGAAGAAAGTTTTAGAAATTGCCTTGAACCAGAACTTTTTGAACATCTTGAATTAACAAAGCTTAAATCAGGACCACTTGGAGGAGATCAACAACTGGGAAGTTTGATCGTAGAAGGCTTAATTGATATGATGATTTTTTTCTGGGATCCAATGATGCCTCAACCACATGATGTTGACGTTAAAGCTCTTTTACGTATCACTGTTTTATATAATTTACCTACTGCTTGTAACCGTTCAACTGCCGATTTCTTAATTTCCTCAGCATTGTTCAATGGAGAGTACTTGCCTCGTTTAGATGATTTTAGTGGTTATATTAACAGAGATCTTTAGTTTATATTAAACCAAATTTATAATCCCCTTTTTAACAGAATATAACAAACTATTTTTTAACTAATCAATTTTAACATTCTCTCAACTCTGATTTTATGAAGTTTACTTTGTCAAGAGTGTTGTTCATCTGTATTGCATTCTTATGCTTAAATGCAGTCAACGCGCAAAAAAAGATTGACTTTGTTGAGTACAATCTTAGCAATGGTCTCCATGTGATCCTCCACAAGGATAATTCAACTCCTATTGTAGCTGTCACTATTTCGTATCATGTAGGATCTAAAAATGAAGATCCTCAAAGGACAGGATTTACCCATTTCTTTGAACATCTGATGTTTGAAGGAAGTGATAATATTGGAAGAGGTGAATTCGATAAGATTGCTATGAATGCTGGTGCACAACTTAATGCAAACACTAGTTTCGACAGAACTTTCTATTATTTATTGTTACCATCTAATCAAATTGAATTAGGTTTATGGATGGAATCCGAACGTATGCTTCATCTAAAAATAGATAGCATCGGGGTTGAAACACAGCGCAATGTAGTTAAGGAAGAACGCAAGCAATCTTATGATAACCGTCCTTACGGTTCTTTAATGGAAAAGCTATTCGCAGCTGCTTATAAAGTACATCCATATCGCTGGACGACAATTGGTTCAGCTGAATCTATAAACAATGCTACATTGAAGGAATTTATGGAATTCCATTCAATCTATTATGTGCCTAACAATGCAACATTATCTATTGCCGGTGACATTGATTATGACAAAACTAAAGAGCTTATTGCAAAGTACTTCACTGATATTCCAAAGGGAACAAAAGAAATAAAACGCCCAACAATTGTTGAACCTCCTATGCAGGGTGAAGTTCGTGACACTGTTTACGATAATATTCAACTTCCGCTGGTTGCTCAGGCATATCACATTCCGGCAATGGGTACTCCCGATCATTATGCAGTTAGCATGCTCACAACCCTTCTTTCTGAGGGCGAAAGCTCAAGACTGAACAAGGCAATTGTTGATAAACAGCAAAAAGCCCTTTATGTCGGTTCTTATCAAATGGCTCTTGAAGACCCTGGATTATTTATGGTATTTGGAATCGCAAACATTGGTGTAAAGCCCGATGAATTAGACAAATCAATTGATAAGGAAATTGAAAGAGTACAGAATGAAGAACTTTCAGATCATGAATTTGAAAAACTACGTAATCAGGTAGAAGTGAGCTTTGTTACCCGTAACTCTACTATGGCAGGTATTGCTGAGAGCCTTTCAGATTATTATATCTATTATAAAGATGCTAATCTGATAAATACAGAGCTTCAAAGGTATATGAATGTCACTAAAGCAGATATCCAGCGTGTTGCTAAACAATATCTGACTAAGGATAAGAGGGTTGTTCTTTATTATTTACCAAAACAAACCAACTAAACTTGACTCTATCATGAAAAGAAATATAATTATATCATTCATTTTTACGCTGTTGCTGCTTCCTTCAATTACCTTTTCCCAGGCACAACAGAAAAATCAAAAAAAAGGTAAACAGGTAGAACAACTTGACAGAAGTATTCGACCAAAACCCGGACCAGCTCCTGAAATAAAAATCGGCAAGTATGAGTCATTTACATTAGCTAATGGACTCAAGGTATTTGTGGTTGAAAATCATAAAATTCCAAGAGTTTCTTATTCATTAATAATTGATTATACCCCTGTTAATGAAGGAGAAAATGCAGGTGTTGCTGATATGACTGGCGACATGCTTAGAACTGGAACTACTCATCTTACCAAAGATCAATTAGATGAAGAAGTGGACTTTATAGGAGCTTCTCTCTATACAACAAGCAGAGGTTTCTATGCATCAGGACTTAAAAAACATAATGATAAACTATTACAGCTTGCTTCTGATGTTTTACTCAATCCTTCTTTTGATACTACTGAACTTGAAAAAGTAAGAACCCGATATCTTTCGGCTCTTGAATCAGAGAAAACTGAACCATCATCAATCAGTGACAGAATTAGTAAGAGACTGAACTTCGGTAAAGATCATCCTTATGGTGAATTTATGACCGAAAAATCTATCAAAAGTCTGGATGTTGATAAATGCAAAAGCTACTATTCTAAATTCTACAGGCCTGAGTTAGGATATCTTGCAGTAGTTGGTGATATTACTGTTGATGAAGCTAAAGCTGCAATTGAAAAATACTTCTCAGTATGGAAAAGCACGAATCTTAAAAAAGAACCATTACCATTCCCTACTCAACCGACATCTACTGTTGTTGCTGTTGTTGACCGTCCCGAAGCTGTTCAAACTACTTTAAGTGTTAGCTATCCGGTTAATTTGCAACCTGGAACACAGGATGTAATTAAAGCAAGTGTAGCTAATACAATTCTTGGTGGCGGAGTATTTAGGTTATTTAACAATCTCAGAGAAAAGCATGCTTATACTTATGGTGCTTATTCACGTTTATCATCTGATCAGTATGTAGGAAATTTCGAAGCAAGTACTGAAATTAGAAATTCAGTTACTGATAGTGCCTTAAATCAGATTCTATATGAAATGAAACGCATTAGAGAAGAGCTTGTTCCACTGGATGAGCTTACATTGGTAAAGAATTACATTGCCGGTAATTTCTCTTTAAGTCTCGAAAACCCTCAAACAGTCGCAAACTTTGCTATCAATACTGCCCGTTATAATTTACCTGCAGATTATTATGCTAATTATCTAAAGAATCTTGCTGCTGTTACATCTGAAGATGTTAAAGAAATGGCTAATAAATATATTCTTCCTTCAAGTAACTATATACTTGCAGTTGGTAAAGTTTCAGAGATTGGACCTAAATTACAACCCTTTGCTAACAATAACCCAATCAAGTATTATGACTTCGACGGAAATGAATATGACCCAAATAAGAAGCTAAAAGAAGCTCCTGTTGGAATGACAGGTATTGATGTAAATAATGCCTATATTAATGCTATTGGTGGTGAGAAAGCTTTAATGAAAATAAAGGACCTCACTATGAATGCAACAACCGAAATGCAAGGAATGACAATAGGATTTGATATCTACAAGAAAGCACCAAACAAATACATGATGAAAGTTGGTGCAGGAGATATGGTTTTTCAGCAGATGATATTTGATGGTACAAATGCAATGCTCAATTCTCCTATGGGTGGTCAAAGTAAGAAAGTTGAAGGTGATGAGCTCGAATCAATGAAATACGAAGCAATGATGATGCCAGAACTTAAGTACAACGAGCTTGGTGTTAAACTTAATCTCGATGGTATTGAAACTATTAATGATGCTGATGCATATAAGGTTACTCTCACCAGACCTGATGGAAAACAGATGGTTCGTTATTTTGATACTAAAACTAATTTATTGGTTAAAGAAGTTACCGATCAGGGAAATGTAGAGTATTCTGACTATAGGGTTGTTGATAATGTAAAATTCCCATTTAAAATTAAACAATTAATGGGTGGACAATCAATTGACATGAATGTTCTCACTATTAAAATCAACAGCAAACTCAAAGATGACTTGTTTATCATAAAGTAAGTAGCTGTAATTAATTAAATAAATAAAGGGAGGGAAATGTACTGTTTCCCTCCTTTTTATTTTCTATCTAAAAACATGGTTAAAGTTGCAGATATATGAGGTTATACGCGATTTATTAGTTATTCTTACTGATAATGTATTTTTAACCAACCAGAGAAAAAAGATTTAGTATTTATTAGATAGCTGTATTGACCGCAAGCATATCGCGAATAGGCTCTATATACCTTTAGTGTATATAGAGCCTATATAGGATCTATTTGGAGGGTATATGGAATGTATATGGAATCTTAACTGTAACCAACCAATTATAAGAGCATAAATAAGGTAATAAACATGCTGAGAAACAGATAATTCTCTAATTTTTTCAAACATCTTCAAAAAAGATACGTTAAATGATTACCGGGGTAAGGACAGGAATTTCATTTTGTATTCACAATATAATTTAAAAACTATGAAAGATTGGAATTGCTGTGGTTTAGAAAAGAATGTAGGAACAACAGACAGAATCATTTCTCTTACCGCTGGTTCTGTATTACTGGTTAGTTCATTAACTTCAAAACGAGTAAGCAAATCAAAGCTACTTTTATCAGGATATTTACTATTCAGAGGATTTAGTGGATTCTGCGCTGCCTATAAATATTTATTGCACACAGATACTATTGAAGAACCCACTGAACATCTTATAATCAGGGCAACTGTTACTATAAATAAACCTGCTTCTGAAGTGTTTGATTTCTGGAGGAAACTTGAAAACTTGCCTCTATTTATGCAACACCTTGAAAGTGTAAATCAAATAGATAATAAACTTTCAGAATGGAAAGCAAAACTACCCGGAGGAATGGGTACAATTGGTTGGAGAGCCAATATTCTTAAAGAAATTCCCAATAGACATCTTAGCTGGCATTCGTTACCAAATTCTGATATAGAAAATTACGGAACGGTAAATTTTAGAGAAGCAGCTCATGATATGACTCAGGTTGATACCGAAATTTCTTATCGTGCTCCTGGGGGAGTAATAGGTGAAAATGTTGGAAAAATTCTTAGTCCTATCTTTAAAAGAATCGTTAAGAAAGATATCATGAATCTTAAAGAATACATGGAAACAGGAATGAATCCAACTATGGAAGATTCTGATTAAGTTACTTTCTTTCAAAGAAACTTAGAAAAGAACCACCCCAATCAGGTGGTTTTTTTCTTAACTTTGCTATAGACCCTTAAGATTAATTCATCACTTAAAAAAGAAACAGTATGAATTCGAGAAATCCATCTCTTTATCTGCTACTTACGATCTTGCTGATTGGATCTGTAGCTTGCAGGCAGGATACAAAACCTGTAGAATTAAAAACAGCGGTAGAACAAGTTAAGCACCCCGATTGGAGTGTTAATGTAAGCATTTATGAAGTGAATGTCAGGCAATTTACTAATGAAGGAACTTTTGAAGCACTTGAAGGTCATTTACCCAGAATAAAGAAACTTGGCACAGATATCATTTGGTTAATGCCAATTAATCCAATTGGTGTTAAAAATAGAAAAGGCGAGTTGGGAAGTTATTATTCAGTAAAAGATTATAAAGCAATTAACCCCGAATTTGGTGACTCTGTAAGCTTTAAAAAGTTTGTTCAAGAAGCTCATGATGAAGGATTAAAGGTTATCATAGATTGGGTAGCTAATCATTCAGCATGGGATAATGCACTTGTAACCCAACATCCTGATTGGTATGCAAAGGATTCAACCGGCAAAATGTTCTCTCCTTTTGACTGGACTGATGTTGTTAAGTTTGACTATTCAGTACCTGCTATGCGTGAGTATATGCTTGGAGCTATGAAATATTGGGTGCAACAATATGATATTGATGGGTTTAGATGTGATGTCGCAGGTGAAGTACCAATGGACTTTTGGGACAATACCCGGAAAGAGCTTGATAAGATTAAACCGGTATTTATGCTTGCTGAAGCTGAAGGACCGCAGTTTCACAGCGCATTTGATATGACATACGGATGGGAGTTCCATCATATTATGAATAAGATTTATAAAGGTGAAGCTGGTCCGGATGACATTGAAAAATATCTTAAGAAGAATGATTCACTATATCCTAAAGATGCTTACAGGATGTATTTTATTACAAATCATGATGAAAACACCTGGAATGGCAGTGAATTTGAAAGATTGGGTAAAAGTGTTAAGGCTTTTTTTACATTATCAACACTGGTACCCGGAATGCCATTAGTGTATTCAGGTCAGGAGTCAGGAATGGAAAAAAGACTTGAATTCTTTAAAAGAGATCCAATTCAGTGGGGTAATTATCCTATGGCAGCATTTTATCAATCAATTCTCGATCTTAAATCTGAACATCCTGCCCTATTTAATGGTAAAGAAGGTGGTAGCTGGAAACGAATAAAAACAAGCAATGATAAAACCGTTTTTGCAATATTAAGGCAGAAAAAAGAAAGGCAAGTTCTTGGTGTGTTTAATCTTAGCAACAAAGATGTTACTATTTCAATTGACAATAGCGATTTAAAAGATGAACTAACCAATCTAAATGATGGCAGTAAGATTATTGTAACTCCTGATACACGAATCATGATACCTGCTTGGTCATATCAGATACTATTGAGATAAAGTGTTTTACAATGGGTTATAATTAAAATTAAAAAAACCGGCGATGAACGCCGGTTTTTTTACTGCATTTAATTCCTGCTGATATAATTGCCCCATTTTATCAGCATGTTTTGCAGAGTAATTATGTTAATAGGCTTTGCCATATAATCAACCATTCCCGCTTGAATACAGGTCTCTTTGTCTTCAACCATTGCATTTGCTGTTAATGCTATGATCAGTGGTTGCCTTTCTATTGATATTTCTTTTTTAATTCTTACAGTTGCTTCAAGTCCTGTCATTTCCGGCATTTGAATATCCATAAGGATTATATCGTAATCTGCATTTCTTACAGCTTCAAGTGCATCACGACCATTGAGAACAGCATTTACTTTATACCCCATTTTAGATAAGAGAGAAATGACTAATTTCTGATTAACCAGATTATCTTCAGCTACAAGTATCTTCAATGGAAATTTTTGAGCTAGATCCTGATCAATATTGCTTGATGAAATATTGTGATTAGTATTAATATGGTTTTCTGTCCTGATCCTGATAACTTCTTTAAACATTTCTTTATATCTGACTGGTTTTGATAATTGCGATTCAAATAATTCTGAGAAACTTGGTTTTGAATGACCTGATGATGAAAGCAACATCAGAGGGAATTTATGCGTTTTTTTAATTTCTCTTGCTAATTCTTCACCATCCATTACAGGCATTTGAAGATCAATAACACCCATGCTAAAATCAACTTTCTGCTCTAATATTGTTAAGGCCTCGTGCCCTGATACTGCAAGTACAGGTATCATTCCCCATGATTCAAACTGGAGTTTTAAAATCTGTCTGTTTATTTCATTATCATCGACAACAATAACCTTATGCCCATTTAATTGAGGCAAATTTCCTTTAACATGTGTTTTTGGCTTTCCCTTTTTATGTTCTTTAAATATAACTGTAAAATAGAAAGTAGATCCAACACCTTGTTCACTAACTGCCCAAAGATCTCCACCCATTAATTCAACTAACCTCTTCGAAATAGGAAGCCCAAGTCCGGTTCCTCCATACTTGCGTGTTGTAGAAGTATCAGCTTGAGTAAATGCTTCAAAAATGTAAGGTAGTTTTTCATTTACAATTCCAATCCCTGAATCCTTAATGGCAATTTTTAACTCAAATGAATCTTCGCTTGGACGTGATAATAATTCAACAGAAGTGAATATCTCCCCATGATCAGTGAATTTTATAGCATTACTTATCAAATTGGAGAGAATTTGTTTTATTCTTGTCAGATCACCAATTACAAACCCTGGTACATTGCTATCTATCAGATATAATAAATCCAAACCTTTACCTATAGCTTGCATTGAAAACAAGTCGTAAACATCTTCGATGCATGATCTTAAATCAAAACTTGTTTCTTCTAAAATGAGCTTATTTGATTCTATTTTAGAGAAATCCAATATATCATTAATAATCTTGATCAAACAGTCACCCGATGTCTGAATTGTTTCGGCATAATCACGTTGCTCTGAGGTGAGTTGACTATTCAATAACAAGCTTGTCATACCTATAACCCCATTCATTGGAGTTCGTATCTCATGGCTCATCATTGCAAGAAAATCAGATTTTATTTTATTTGCTGATTCTGCATCCTGCTTTGCATTTGTCAGTTGTTCAAGTGCATTCTGATAGTCAGTTATGTCTTGAGCTATAATTACCGCAGTGGGAACCCCTTTAAATTTTACCAACCTAACATTAAAATCACAATATCTTCTTTCTCCGCTCTTTGTTAAAAGCGTTGAACGGAAATTAACTTTATTTTGTGAGTAATCAAGCAAACCTAAAGCCAGTTCTTCAACACGCTCTTTATCTTCTTCGGCGATAAATGTAAAGGGGTTCATTGAATAGAATTCGGGAAGTGTGTATCCCAAAAGATTGATAGCTTTTTGATTAGCATGAATTATTGTCGATTGATCTATAAGAAAAACGATATCACTTGTGTTGTCCGCCACTATTCTCAGTCTCTCATTATATTCAATCAATGAGTTCATGTAAGATACATAAGGAGTATTGTCGTAGATGCTTAATAAATAGTTACTATCCCCCTTATTACCGGCTTCATAATGAATAATTGTATCTGCAAAAATGAAACTACCATCTGCCCTCTGCATTCGGTATTCACATCTCTCAACTGTATTTAAGATTGCGATTTTAAATTTTTCACGATCTTCTGAAACGATAAATTGACTATAATCACTCCCTGTAAAACCCAAATCATTAGCTATTAATGAAATAAGATTATCAGATGCTTTAATAACAGTAAAGTCGTTACTTAAAAGAACTGAATATCTTTTAAGAGGCAACCTTCTATCATTGATTATATGTTCTTTTGTATTTAACATTCAATTATCAGAATAACCATTACATTTATAGGTATAATTTAAAAGTAAAACCCGGTACTCAGAATGAGTATATTATCAATTATTTAGCCAAAGCTGTAAAGTGACTGTATATCAATGATATAATATATCTAATCAAACCCATAAGTCCTAATACAGGACAAAAGAAACTATTTAGGGACTCTTTACAGATAAGTATTCCAATGCTAATTTTTAATACTTTAGCACCTTCTTAATTTTTAAATAACTCAATTAGAAAATTATAAATTATATCAAGTGAAGAGAAATATTTTATTGCTTACAACTTTACTCTTAAGCTTTACCGTTTTTGGACAAGAAAGATTTAGCGCTGAAATTATGTGGAAACTTGGCCGGGTTAGTGATATGCAATTATCACCTAACGGTGAATCTATTATTTATGGCGTTACATGGTATGATGTTTCCGCCAATAAAGGGAACCGTGACATTTATAAACTCGACAGGAATGCTGAATCACCAAGGAAGTTAACTGATACTAAAGTAAGCGAGAACAATGCAATCTGGCGTCCTGATGGCAAAAAAATAGGCTATCTGTCTGCAGAATCAGGTTCAATGCAAATATGGGAAATGGGACCTAATGGTGAGAACAAACAACAAATAAGTAATATTGAAGGTGGCGTGAATGGCTTTGCTTATTCACCAGATATAACTCATGTTGTTTATATTCAGGACGTGAAAGTTGAAAAAGATGCACATGATCTTTATCCGGATCTGCCACTTTCAAATGCACTAATCTATGATGATTTAATGTATCGTCATTGGGACAGCTGGCATGACTATAGTTATAGCCATGTCTTTATAAGTCCTTATGCTGATGGTAAGATTGTTGAAGGTATGGATATTATGAAAGGTGAACCATTTGACAGTCCGGTTATGCCTGATGGTGGTATGGAAGAAATAACATGGTCTCCTGACAGTAAATCATTGATATATGTTTGCAAGAAGCTAGTTGGAAAAGACTATGCACTTAGCACCAATAGTGATATTTACATGTATAATCTGGCATCAGGTAATACGGTAAACCTTACTAGTGATAATCTGGGATATGATAAAGACCCTGTTTTTTCTCCCGATGGTAGTAAAATAGTTTACAGGAGTATGAAAACTCCAGGATTCGAATCTGATAAAGACCGAATCATGTTATTGGAATTCAAAAATCCTGTTAAAGAGAAAAAGAGTACAAGAAATGAGAACATTGATAATAAGACAGAAAAGCCCTTTGAATTAGCATCTGCCATATACACTGATCTCTCTAAAGACTTTGATCAAAGCTCAGGAAATTTCACTTTTAGTAAAGATGGGCAGAGTATATATTTTATCAGTGGTACACAGGCAACATTTCAAGTATATAAAATTGATCTAAAGTCTAAGAAAATAGATCAATTAACAAAAGGTGATCATGACATTCAAGCGTTTGCAATAGATGGTAAAGATTTAATCATTACTAAAATGAGAATGGATTTGCCTTCTGAAATCTTTAAAGTTAAAAGTGATGGAACTGAAGAACAACTCACTTTTACTAATCGTGAGATTCTTAAAGGAGTTGAATTAGGTAAAACAACAAAAAGATGGATTACGACAACTGATGGTAAAAAGATGCTGGTTTGGGTTATTTTACCTCCAAACTTTGATCCTAATAAAAAATATCCTGCTTTACTATATTGCCAGGGTGGCCCACAGAGTGCTGTTAGTCAGTTTTTCTCATATAGATGGAATTTCCAGATGATGGCAGCCCATGATTATGTAATCGTAGCTCCAAATAGAAGGGGTCTTCCTACTTTTGGCCAGGAATGGAATGATCAAATAAGTTTGGATTATGGTGGCCAGAATATGAATGATTATTTAACTGCAATTGATTCTGTATCAACTGAACCATGGGTTAATGCTGATAAATTGGGTGCTGTTGGAGCTAGTTATGGTGGATACTCAGTATATTGGTTAGCCGGCAATCACAACAAGAGATTTAAAGCATTTATTGCACATTGTGGTATTTTTAACTTTGAGAGCATGTATGGTTCAACTGAAGAAGTCTTCTTTGTTAATCATGACTGGGGTGGACCTTATTGGGACAAACCACGTCCAAAGAGTTATGATTTCTCTCCACACAATTTTGTTGGCAACTGGGATACTCCTCTTTTGGTCATAACCGGAGGTTACGATTTCAGGATTCCTTATACTGAAAGTATGCAGGCCTTTGATGTTGCTCAGCTTAAAGGAATACCAAGTCGTTTTATTTTCTTCCCTGAAGAAACTCATTTCGTTTCCAAACCTCAAAATGCAATATTATGGCAACGCGAGTTCTTTAGATGGCTAGACAAATGGCTCAAATAGTTTTTTGAACAGAAGCAGACTCAGAGGTCTACAGTATATTTAAGTTATTGAGATAATTTATTACAGAAGAAGAATCAGGAGGCAGCCAATTAAATTGGCTGTCTTTGTTAAACCAGGTTATTTGTCTGCGAGCATATCGCCTTGTATTAGTTTTTATTTTCTCAATAGCATTTTCCAGAGATAACTCTCCATCAAAATAGCTGAAGAGTTCTTTATAACCTACTGTGTTCAATGAATTCAAATGTCTTTTAGCATAGAAGGATTTTGCTTCTTCTATCAATCCATCTTCAATCATTTTATCAACCCGATGATTTATACGCTCATGTAATTCACTCCGATCTATATTCAGAGCTATCTGAATGATGTTGAAATCACGCTGTGTTTTTCTGTTTCCTAAAAAAGATGAATAGGGTTTACCTGTTTGCATTATAACTTCTAAGGCTCTTATTATCCTGTTTGGATTGGCAGGATCGACAGTCGATGCATATAAAGGGTCATGTTTAATGAGCAACCTTCTAAGAGCTGGCAAACCTTCATTACGAAGTATATCTTGCAAGTTCTTTCTTATATCTTCGTCAATATCCGGGAATTCATCTATTCCTTTACAAACTGCTCTAATATAAAGCCCCGAACCTCCAGTCATAATTACAACATGGTGTTTTGTGAACAGTTGCTTCAGTAAATCAAGAACTTCAATTTCAAATTTACCGACATTAAAATATTCTTCAGGCTCCAAAAATCCAACAAAGTGATGTTTAACTCTTTCTAATTGGTGAGGGGTTGGTGCTGCAGTACCAATATTTAGTCCTTTATAAAACTGTCTGGAATCAGCTGAAATGATTTCAGTAGCATAATGTTCAGCGACATCAATAGCCACACTCGTTTTGCCAACAGCAGTAGGCCCGGCAATAACAATAAGAGTAGGAGTATTTTCAGGAAAGCTCTTACCTACCATTCCTTATCAGGTTCGGTAGTTGGATCAATCAAAAAATCATCATTTTCATCATCATTTTCAGTGATCTCATCAAATTCTCCCGGCAAAGGAATATCATTTAAATCCTCAGCAATAAATGGCGAATTAGCAATAGCAGATGGTAAGAGTTTGCCGGTACTCTTAATACATTTAGGGTACGTATCATTAGGATCGGCATCCACAATTTTCATTAATTCAATATAGAAAGTTTTAGGATTTAAGAAATCATACTCATATAACAAGCGTTGGTGTGGATCATCAATTACATCCTTAATCTTAACTTTAGACATTTCTAAAATAGGAATTTTGGGTGATCGTGCAGATCTTGTATCTTCATCATCTTTATCTTCTACCCTTTCTTCTTCACTTTGTTGCATGTCAATCAAAGTAATTTCCTTTTTCTTTCTCCAATTCCTGTCGCAAATAAAAAATGAAGCCAGTTCATTTCCTTTAAGCTCCACAGTCTCTGCAATTAAATCATGAAAATTGAGAAAAGTCTGTGAAGCTAATATATCGTAGTCTCTAAGGAAATCTTCCTGCTCTTCAAATAGTAGTCTGAATCTGTATAAGTGCATGCTAATGAAAGTTTAAATGCAAATTTAAGAGTAAAATTAACTGTTTTATTAAAAAAAACAAAACTTTAAAATGTTCAATTTGAGTGGATCTAAAATAATTTATTTAATTCATTGTGGCATCAGGCCCATTCTCTTCCCTTCGTTTATCATAAAATCAAATGCTGCGTCATGATCATTTGGTAAACTCCCTTCCAGAATTGCCTCTCTTATTGCTGATTTGATTATTCCTACCTCCTTACATGGTTTAAGATTTAGTGCCTGCATAATTTCATCACCTGATACAGGAGGTTGCCAATTTCGCAGATTGTCTTTCTCTTCAATTTCCTTAAGCTTTATCCTTACACATTTAAAATTCTCAAGGTATCTCTTAACTTTTTGTTGATCCTTAGAAGTAATATCTGCTTCACAGAGGGTCATAAGATCCTCTATATCATCTCCGGCTTCAAAAAGCAATCTACGTACAGCCGAATCAGTAACGCCTTCCTCTGCCAGCGCAATTGGTCTTAAATGAAGGTTGACTAACTTCTGCACATATCGCATCTTTTCATTAAGTGGAAGTTTAAGATGCCTGAAGATTTGAGCAACCATTCTTGAACCTTTTGTTTCATGCCCATGAAAAGTCCATCCTATCTCAGGTACAAACTTCTTAGTTACAGGTTTTGCAATATCATGTAATAATGCTGCCCAGCGTAACCATAAATTGTCAGTTTTCTTTGATATCCTGTCTAAAACTTCAAGCGTATGATAAAAATTATCTTTATGTGCCTTACCTTCAATATTTTCAATTCCCTGCAACGCTTTTAACTGAGGGAAAATTATTGCGAGAAGATCCGTTTTATCAAGTAATTTGATACCAATAGAAGGTTTAACCGTCATTAGTATCTTATTAAGTTCCTCACTTATTCTTTCAGCCGAAATGATATTGATTCTCTCGCTGTTACGACTTATTGCATTTAGAGTTGCAGGCATCACAGAAAAGTTAAGTTGTGAAGCAAACCTGATTGCTCTCATCATGCGCAACGGATCATCAGAAAAAGTCATATCAGGTTCAAGAGGGGTCTTGATGATTTTCTTTTCAAGATCATGAACACCATTAAAGGGGTCAATTAATTCACCGAAATCACGTTCATTTAAACTGATTGCCAATGCATTGATAGTAAAGTCTCTCCTATTTTGATCATCTATCAGAGTGCCGGATTGAACAACCGGTTTTCTCGACTCAAAATGATATGATTCTTTTCTGGCACCAACAAACTCAATCTGCATGTCCTTATAATGGATCATTGCAGTTCCAAAATTCTTAAAAACGCTAATTTTATGAATTCCTTCAATCCTGGCAGCTACTTCTTCTGCTAGTGAAATTCCATTCCCAAGAACAACAAAGTCAATATCTTTTGAAACTCTTTCAATTAGAAGATCTCTTACATAACCTCCAATCACATACGTTTCAGTATCACAAACACGGGCGGCCTCTGATACAATTTCGAAAATTGGATGATTTAATTTATGCTTAAGATTCATCTTACTTATTTAAGGGCGCTAAAATACAACATTTGTTCAAAAGCACTGACAGTTCATTGAATATCCACAAGCATTTACAGCTATTATTAAATCTTGTTACCTTTGTGAATTCTTTACCAGAACACAGTTTTATCCTCAACATCAATTAATTCAATTCTGAATAATGAAGTTTTCAAATCTATTTTTCGATCTGGATGGTACATTAATAGATTCAAAACGTGGCATCTTTAATGCCGTTAAATATACCATAGATAAGATGGGATTGCCTGAAGCAGATCGGCCATATGATTTAAACCCCTTCATTGGACCTCCGTTGAGAGAATCTTTTAAAAACCTGTTTAATTTCTCAGATTCTGTCGCAGAAACGGCAACTTCTATTTACAGGGAGTATTATGGAGATAAAGGACTTTATGAGTTTGATATATATCCCGGAATTAGTAAAATAATTCCAGAACTTTCGTCAAGAGGCTTTTTAATTTCTTTGGTTACTTCTAAAGCAGAAATATATGCAGAGAAAATTATCAATTCAACATCTTTCAAAGATTGTTTTAATACAATTTCGGGTTGTGAAATTAATGGTTTAAGAAGTTCAAAGCAGGAATTAATAAAATACACTCTACATAAATTGAAAATTAATCCATCAGAAGCTGTTCTTATGATCGGTGATCGTTATCACGACATTCAAGGTGCAAAAAATACAGGAATTTCTTCAGCTGCAGTATTATATGGGTATGGATCAAAAGAAGAATTAGAGAAAGAATTACCTGATATTTTAATTCCAACCACTTCCGATTTATTATCCTTGCTCTGTCAATAGCTACCTTTGGTTTGAATCTTCTGAATTTTTCTTTCTGAAAAGGAAGCTATATAAATTGAAGTGAGAATGTAATCTTCACGGCCATAAAAATAATTCTCAGCAAGTTTTTCAAATGCAAAAAGTATTATCATATTTTTGTTGCTGAGATGCAAACTAATTTAAAATCAGTTCCCCTATTATTAATGTAATAATTTAACAGATGAGAAAAATTTTTACTCTTTTGCTGTCATTATTGACTTTATCAATTATGGCAAATCCAATCAATAAGAAACTGGCTGAACAAATTGCTGTAAACCAGTATAAGAATTATGCTGCTGAAAGCATTTCTGATTTCTCGGTCAGCACTTCTTTTGAGAATTCCCTTGATGGAATTACAACCTTTTATACTTTCAATTTTAAATCAGGTGGTTTTATGATAATCGCTGCTGATGATGCTTCCATTCCGGTTTTAGCTTATTCATTTGAAGGTGCAGTTGATCCTGAAATGTATAATCCTGCTGCAACTCAATGGCTTGAAAATTATAGTCGTGCTATAGTTGACATAAGTAAATCAAAAGCGTCGAATTTGCAGACACGTCCATTGTGGGATAATATACTTAATAATAAGATGCCTAAATCAATTCTTGATGTACCGGAATTTGTAACTACCAGATGGGATCAGGGATGTTATTACAATGCACTTTGTCCTTTAGAATCAGGAGCAGGATATGGATCATGTGGTCATGCCTGGACTGGATGTGTTGCAACAACAATGTCGGTGATAATGAAATATCATCAATGGCCTGTTAATGGTATTGGTTATCATTCATATACTCATCCTGAATATGGTGTTCAAACAGCTGATTTTGCTGCAACCACATACAATTGGGCAGCTATGCCAAATTCAGTGTCTTCAGCTAATGCTGCTGTAGCTACTTTAATGTATCATGCAGGTGTTTCAGTCAACATGCAATATGCTGCTGAAGGATCAGGTGCTTTTAGTGAGGATGTTCCATTTGCACTGGTTAATTACTTTAATTATGATGCCGGCTGTCACCTTGAAGCAAAAGACAACTACCCTGTTATCGAAGATTGGTATGCTCTCATTCGCAATGAACTTGATGGTTTAAACCCTGTGTATTATGCTGGTTCCAGCACTGCTAGTGGAGGCCATGCATGGATTTGTGATGGTTACAGATTAAGTGACAATAAATTCCATTTTAACTGGGGATGGTCAGGAAGTTATAATGGTTATTTTGCCATCGGTGCTTTAAATCCGGGTTCGTACAACTTTAATGAGCAAAATCGTGTAATCGTTGGAGCAGTTCCCGGTAACAATACTACTTCATGGATTGTTCAGAATACTCACTTTACAACAGCTTCACGGGGAATCAATTATATACATGCCGTTAATGAAAATGTTGCATGGGCTATGTCATATGATGGCTCCGGGTCCAATGCAACTACAAACGATTTCGCTCGTACTATTGATGGTGGAAGAACATGGATTCCAGGTGATATTATTGGAGGATCTACTTATGGTGTAGGAAATATATGCGGATTAGATGAAAATATTGCTTATGTTACTCTCTACAATGGCACAGGTAACCAGACTAATACTTGCGGGATTTATAAAACAACCAATGGAGGTGACACCTGGACTCAGTTAACTGGAGCTTTACAGGGATCTGCATCATTTGCCAACAATGTTTTTTTCTGGAATGAACTTGAAGGTATGTGTCATGGAGATGTTAGAGACGGCTACTTTGAAATATACACAACTACCAATGGAGGAACAACTTGGACAAGAGTACCTCAATCAAGTATTACAGGTGGCACTGCTGCATCAGGTGAAGGAGGATGGACTTCAGTTATAGAAACCGTTGGTGATAGCACAATTATGTTTGGCACCAATAAAGGAAAGGTTTATATTTCTGATGATAGAGGATTCCACTGGCACGTTACAAATGCTAATATCACTCCAGGTACTAATGGTGGTATTAATATGATTGCATTTACTGATGCTGATCATGGTATTGTAGCTCAAACTATAAGCCCAATATCATATCGCAGAACAAGCGATGGTGGTACTACATGGGAAACATTTACTCCAAACGGACCTTTCTTTACAAATGGACTTACTTCAGTTCCTGGCAGCGATGGTATTTATGTTAGTACAGGAGCAGCTCAGGGAGCAACTGGTGCATCCTACTCAACAGATTTCGGACTGAACTGGAATTTATTCCCTGCAACTGACAGCAAACAATTCCTTGCTACTGACTTCTTTAGTAATTCAGTGGGTTATGCAGGTGGCTTCAATACTGACCAAAATAATGATGGAATGTTTAGGATGATAGGCACATTAGGTATCGCTCCGGGAGCACAAATTACTACTGATCCTGCAGAAATTACCTCAATCCTGGCACCTGAAGAATCAGATACTATTGCTATGACTATTAGCAATCCCGGCGATGCTCCTCTTGATTGGAATATTGCACTTGATGGCAGTCCTGTTTGGTTAAGCGTTGATCCTGCACAGGGAGTTACTCCTGTTGGTGAATCTTCAATTGTAAATGTAATTTTTAGCACTTCTGAATTATCAAGGTCTAACTATTACTCTAACTTATTAATCACTAATAATAGTACCAACAGCCCTCTGTTACAGGTACCGGTTACATTAACTTTCACCATTGGAAACAAATATCTTGAAACAGCAAATGGAATAAGTATTTTCCCGAATCCTGCAGGTGAAGAGTTGAGGATTAGTTCAGCTAGTGTTATCTTAAACCTTTCAATATTTAATCTTTCAGGCTCATTAGTGAAAGAATCAAAGGTAAATGCTAAAGATTATTCTGTTAACGTTGCTGAAATTCCATCAGGACTTTATATTTTGCGTTTGACAACAGAAAATGGAATAATTAATAAGAAGATAAATATCAAATAATTACTCAGTTTTTACTGATTTTAAATCCAATAAAGGATTCTAAATAAATGAGGCTGTCTCGTGAGAGATGGCCTCTTTTAGTAAATAACACAAACTTGTATCGCTAATTCCAGTTTATTCAGCAAACTTGATAAAAATTGGAGATAATATTACTTTTTTAGGATAATGCACATATTGAATAAATTTCCATGTTTTTCTTTAGGGTAAAATGAAGAATTTTTGTCTATTAATATATGAGATTATGACATTTCATATTCACCCCTCTGTTACCTGATTAAATTGACTGCTCCAATCCCCCGGAGCAGTCTTTTTTTTGGTCATCGTGCATATTCAATAGCATGAAGAGCATTCTTAAAGTGTTCCATTTTCTGTCTTTTTTAGTTGTTAATTACTCAATAGTAAGATATAAACTTGTTACGAAGTCGTATTAAACTTGTATTTCAAACGTATTTCGGGCGTTATTCATACGTGTTTTGTACGTGTACACACGTATGAAATACGTATGAAATACGTATAGAATACGCATGATATACAACTTCTGACCAAATTGTTCACAACTTGAGAGAAACTTCATAGTTTTCTCTTTCAATTTTTAAATAAGCCGAATAATTAATTAAGAAATCGTCGTGTACGAGAACCGTACATGTTTGATGTAAGAGATCGGAAAATAAAATAGGAGAAAAACTATTTCATTTTCCTCCTATCCTACGCAATAAATCTTTAAATAAATATACCCTACATTCTTTCAGGTACCTCTATTCCCAATAATTCCATACCATTTTTTATATTGTTGGAAGTCATGATTGAAAGAGCAAGACGGAAATTTCTCTTATTCTCATCATCTTCCTTAAGTATTGAAAGTTCATGATAGAATTGATTATATTCTTTTGCTAATTCAAATAAATAATTGGCAATCACCGATGGAGATAATTCTGACGCAGCTTGTTTAATAATTTCGGGGAAGGTATAGTTCAAGACTGTCAAACCTATTTCTTTTTGATGGATTTCAAAATTATCACTGATTGAAATGTTGATTCCTTCAGCCTTGCGAAGAACTGATTTTATACGTGCATAGGTATATTGGATAAAAGGCCCGGTATTACCATTGAAATCGATACTTTCAGCAGGATTAAATACCATATTCTTCTTAGGATCAACCTTTAGAATGAAATATTTCAATGCCCCCAATCCTACTTTACGATATAAATCACTGGCTTCTTCATTTTCAAAATCATCTATTTTGCCAAGCTCCAGGGTCTTTTCTTTAGCAGTAGCTAACATTTCTTCAATGAGATCATCTGCATCAACAACTGTACCTTCACGTGATTTCATTTTACCTTCTGGTAATTCAACCATACCATATGAAAGATGGAAAATACCATCGTACCAGTCCTTTCCGAGCTTCTTTAGTATCAGTTTCAGTACATCAAAATGATAGTTCTGTTCGTTTCCAACAACATAAATCATCTCTTCAGGATGAAAATCACTATATCTTAATTGCGCAGTTCCAAGATCCTGAGTCATATACACAGATGTACCATCACCTCTAAGAAGTAGTTTCTCATCCAATCCATCATTAGTGAGATCGATCCAAACAGATTTATCCTCTTTTGAATAGAGAACTCCTTTTTTTAATCCCTCATCAACAAGTTCCTTACCTAAAAGGTACGTATTTGATTCATAATACGTTTTATCGAAAACAATACCTAACTGTTTGTATGTTTCATCAAAACCTTGATAAACCCAGCTATTCATCATACTCCACAGTGTCCTTGTCTCCTCATCTTTTTGTTCCCATTTTAAAAGCAAACGACGAGCTTCAGACATTAGGGTTGAGTTGGCAATTGCTTCATCATCAGTCATCCCTTTAGCTTTCAAGATGGGAATCTCTTCCTTTAACTTCTTATCAAAAAGAACGTAAAAATCACCAACCAGCTTATCCCCCTTTTTGCCGGCACTTTCAGGTGTAACATTATTACCAAAAAGTTTCCATGCAAGCATTGATTTGCATATATGGATACCACGATCGTTAACTAAATTTACTTTAATAACTTTTACTCCATTGGCTTTCAGTACTTCTGATACAGAATTGCCAAGTAAATTGTTCCTTATATGACCAAGATGTAAAGGTTTATTTGTGTTTGGTGAAGAGAATTCCACAACTGTTGGTTGATTCTTCTTTGGTTCCGAGTAACCGTAATGGTTATTATTGTAATTTCGATCAATAAAGTTGAGCCAGTATGAAGATTTTATCTTTAAATTAAGAAAGCCTTTTATAACAGAAAAAGATTCAATTTCAGAAGTGAGATTTATTAACTCCTCTCCTATTAATTTCGCTGTTTCCTCAGGTGATTTACGCGATATTTTCAATAGTGGAAATACAACAAGTGAATAATCACCTTGTTCCCTATAATTAGGTATTGTACGTTGTATTGTAATATTTTCAACAGGCAATTTAACTCCAAACAATATTTCCACTGCTATAGCAGCTTTCTCTAATAGTAATTCCTGAATCATGTATAATAGTTTGAGTTTGCAAAGGTACCTACAATTCACTATTTAATTTGTAGTGCATTGCAATTAAATAGACTTATCAAAGGGGATGCGATTTTTGATAGATTTACCAAGAGTAACTTCATCTGCGTATTCCAGATCATCTCCAATAGCAATTCCTCGTGAAATAGCTGTAACAACAGGAACACTCTGCTGAATTTTTCTATAAATATAAAATGCAGTTGTATCACCTTCAGTAGTTGAAGGTAACGCCATAACTATTTCTTTTACTTTTCCGGTTTCTGTTTTTGTAATCAGAGTTTCTATATTCAAATCTTGAGGTCCAATACCATCCATTGGTGAAATAATTCCCCCAAGTATGTGATATATTCCGCGATACTGATTAGTATTTTCAATTGCCATCACATCGCGTATGTCTTCAACAACACAAATAATAGAGTCATCACGTTTAGGATCGGCACAGATATTGCATATATCACCATCGGCAAGATTATGGCAGATGTGACAATAAGAAATATTATTTCGAAGACTAATTATAGCATTTCCAAGTGCTTGTGCTCTGGACGGATCTTGTTTTAATAACCATAATGCAAGACGTAATGCTGTTCTTTTCCCAATACCAGGTAGTTTGACCAATTCTACTATAGTCTCTTCAAGTAATTTAGAAGGATATGTACTCATAAAAATACAGCTATTGGAATAAGTTTTTATAATTTTGCAAGCAAATATACAAAACAGTTAGTCATTAGTTGGGTATAACAATTTACAGTTTAAGAGCATTTTATCATGATTTCAAAATATCTAAGAATATTATTTCTAGTAGTATCAATAGTGCTAATCAGCCCTCACAGTTTTGCCCAATCTCCCAATAATATTACTGATGCTAGCGGATTAAAACAAGGGGATTGGGAAAAAAAAGATGCTTCAGGCAGATTGATCTACAAAGGGTCTTTTATAAATAATAAACCAAATGGGGATTTTGTTTATTTCGATTCTACAGGTCGGGTAAAAGCAAAGACTGCCTTTAGTGAAAATGGGACTAAAGCCTATACCATTGTTTTTGAAAAGGGGTTTAAGGTTTCAGAAGGTCTTTACATAAACCAAAAGAAAGAAGGTACCTGGAAATTTTTCAATCAGGATTCTGTAGTCATTGCTGAAGAAATTTATAAAAATGGAGTTCCAGAAGGTATATGGAAAACTTACTATGCTAATGGAGCATTGTGTGAAGAAATGCCATATGTGAACGGAGTTAAAGAAGGCACCTGGATGCAATATTTTTATGATGGACCAATTAAAACTAAGGCCACATATAAAAATGGGAAATTAGAGGGTCTGGCAACTTTTTATCATCCTAATGGAAGTGTATTTATTTCAGGACCATATACCAATAATTTAAAAGATGGTGTTTGGATGCATTTAAATGAAAAAGGAGTGGCCGAAAAACGTGAAATATGGTCTGGCGGTTTTCTTGTAGCTGAAGAGTATTATAATAAAGCTCAGGAAAAAATGATAAAAGAAGAAAAATAATAATTCCCCGACTTTATTAATTACTTATCCTCTTAAGTATGGTATAACCGTTTTGTTTACCAGCTAAAGAAAAATCTTTTTTACTATATTGATCCCTGGTAATAGTTTTAAGTCCGTATTTCTGAATATACTCATCGGATAAGATCATTCCATTGATTTTCAGACTGTCAATTATTTTAAAGAACTCATCACTACTAATTACACAATCTTTTTTCATTTCGGTAATACTCAAATCACTTTGTATCCTTCCATACTTTGGCAACTCATTAAATATGAAATCCATTGGAGCAAGTATTGCTAATTGCTCAGTGTTTTCTGAGAAATACTTGTTAGTGATTTCTGCATTTTTTGCCGTATCATATTTATCAGATGAAATCAAAACATCATAACTTAAATGAGTACCAAAAAACAAGATAATAAGTACAAGAGCAATTGACTTTTGATTTGATGAATTTAATTTAAACCTTATAACTTCCAATTTTTCACTGAATAACTTATTAAATGAGGTTATAATTACAAGAGTAATAATTGGCAGATATAAGAGCAAGTATTTACTAGTGGAATGGACAGAAATTAGGGATAGTAAAACTATTAAAAGTAGCAAATAGTGAAGATAGATAGTCTTGTTTTTGAGGTATTTAAAATTTATAAGTACAGCAAAAATTAGCAATAAACTCAGAATGATTTCCTTTGGGCTATGGAAAAATCGCAGATGTTCATTCAGTATCTTCATCAGGTAAATTAATGAGGACGGAACAACAGTAGATTTATGAAGTGCAGGTGAATCATTTAACTGATAAAACCAATATGCCAGGTTATATTTAGAAGTAAAGTCATAGAAATAAACAGCTATTCCGGGTAATGATGCAAGAAGGATTATTAAAGCCGGAACAGGTTTTTTCTTCCAAAAAAGAACAAGACTTCCTGCGCCTATATAAATTAATCCATTAAGATGAGCTGAAGCAGCTAAACCGGCTGTTAGACCACCTAAAATTAAAAATTTATACTTTTCGTCTTTCAGATATTTCTCTATACAGATGAATGAAAAGAACCCTAATGTCATAACCATCATTTCAGGTCTGTAAACAAAGCTGTATTGAAAAATAAATGAATTGGATATTAAGAATAGCATAGCCAACCAGGCCATTTTGCTGTCAAACTTATTTTTTATGTACTTAAAAAAAACGAACATAAAAACAGCAAACCATAAAAGACTTACACTTTTAAGAGAATATAATGAGAACCCAAAACATCTAATGAAAACGAGACCATTTAATGTAAATAATTTATGGTGTACAATGTGCCTGTCTTCCTGAGAAGTTATACCATGCATTAACTCTGATTTAACATATCCTTTTTCGGAAAGCCAGTATGCATGCTCACCTATCCAGGCATCATCAACATCAGGAACTCTTTGCCAAAGACTGAAAATGAAAAGCAATAATAAGACAGCAAATGCAGATTTAATCAGGTTATTGTAATTCATTGTTTACTTGAAAAAGTTCATAAGTCTGCAAAAATATGTTTTTTGACGTTCTCTTTTGAGCTTTTTACTATCGTTGTGTTATAAATGAAATGTGGATTACTATCTTTGTATTTCTAAACAAACAGTCATGATACAGCGTATACAATCAGTCTATCTGGCAATTGCTGCAATTGCTCTATTGGTACTTTATTTTTTTCCTGTCGCAAGTTTTTTCTCTGAGTTTTCATATTGTAAGCTATATATTACTCATCTTGTGTCGCTTACACCTGGTGTTGATCCAGTAATAAGTAATACACTAATTATGCCATTGGGTGTATTCAATGGTATCACTGCAATTATTGCTTTCGTTTCAATCTTTATATATAAGAAACGATTACTACAGGCAAAGATGGTAAAACTGTGCATCCTTATGACAGTCGTTTTAATTTCTTTAATCTTTTTTGTCTATTCGCCTTTGGTAAGTCGTTCATTAAGAACAGAAGCCAATTTTGTTGATGGATATGGTCTTTACTTTATACTAATTGCCTTCCTAATGTTTGTATTGGCTAACAGGGGCATTATGAAAGATGAGAGACTGGTAAGATCTGCCGACAGGCTTAGATAAATTGCGGAAACTGATTTTTCGAATTTATTTGCGTTCTATTTCCAAAATTTCAAGATCTCTGATATTTGTATCATCAACTACGAATTTCATAGCGGTTATTACCTTATGGAAACCACTTCTACCGGCAGCTCCGGGATTAATGTGAAGTAACTGATTTCTCTTGTCATTAATAACTTTTAGGATATGAGAATGTCCGGAAATAAATAACCCGGGTTTTAATTTCTTAATAAGTTCTTTTGCCTCTGCTGAATATCTACCAGGATATCCTCCAATATGAAGTATCAGGACTTTTAAATTCTCACAAGTAAAATCCTGATACAACGGATAAAAGCTTCTTATATCTGTTCCGTCAATGTTACCATATACGGCTTTTAAAGGTTTAATAGAAGCAAGTGTTTTAGCGGTATCTAAGTCTCCAATATCACCTGCATGCCATATTTCATTGCATTGTGCAAGCATTTCAGTAATTGAGGGATGTAAATACCCATGAGTGTCAGACAATAATCCTATTGTTTTCATGTGTGATTATAAATCGGAATTTGTTTTTGAAAAATCAGGATTCAAAGTATAGTAAACCCCTGTTTCTGAATAATTTAATTTGATAATATCAAGGACTATAAAGTCTGCAAGTATATATTCACATCTTTTTAAGCTTAACCCGGATAGTTTTTTAAAACCATTCAGACTAATTCTACCATATTCTTCAATATGTTTTATTAAGGATCGTTCTGTATCAGTGAATTTTATCTTAACTCCGACCTTATTTTTTTTCTTTTTCCAAACTTTTAATAATACACCATTAGCCATGTAATTTTGATCATCAACTCTGACAAAGACCTTATAAACTCCATCTTTGTCAGGGGCATAATGGATTTGCTCGCTTTTTGAAACAATTATTTCCAGAACATTTTTACCATTCTCTTCCCATTCATGCATGTCAAAGTTAACAGGGGGTTTACAATATAATTGTGCAGCAGCTTCCATCATATAGTACTCTTCATCGGATCTTACTCCTGCAATCGCCCCATTATCTTTAACACCAAGCAATAGTCGGCCACCATCTGTATTAGCAAAAGCAGCGAGAGTACGAGCTATTTTTTTTGAATCATTGACCCCAAATTTAAAATCAAGCTGTTGATGCTCTCCCTCATTGATCAATGTTTTAATATATGATGGCATAAAAGTAGATAACCGGAAATTCTAAAAAGAATAAAGATCTGTAACTGTTTAGTAAACAGGATTACAGATCTTTATGTTAGTTTTAAGATTAGATGATCTCGATATTATTTTTACCTGTTATCTTTTCGCAATAATGACATTGAAGTTTTAAATCATCTTTGTCAATTACAGTAAATTTAGTTACTATCTGTTGGTGATTAGTAATGCAGTTTGGATTAACGCATTTAACAAATTGCTCAATTGTGTCAGGTATTTCTACTTGAAGTTTTTTAACTACTTCATAATTTTTGATTGTAATTAAAGTTGCCGTGGGTGCTATTAAAGCAATTTTATTAGCTTCCCTCCTTTCAAAGAAAAGGTTACTTGCTTTTATAATTCCCTTTTTGCCATATTTCTTACTTTCGAGGTTAAATCCAATTGTCACTTGACCATCTGTTTGATCAAGTTTCAGCATTTTTACAACTCTAAATACACTCTTAGCAGGGATATGATCTATTACAGTACCATTTTCAATGGCAGATACTATTAATTCTTTTCTGATATTGCTTTCCATAGTTTTTCGCTGTTTTCTTGTTACTTAACACCCAGAATTGAAGTCAGTATTGCCTGACGAACATAAACACCATTTAAAGCCTGAGTAAAATAGTATGCCTGTTCTGTTGAATCAACATCTTCAGTAATTTCATTAACTCTTGGCAATGGATGTAGTATGCGCATATTCTTTTTACAGTTTGTCAGCATATCTGCTGTTAGAATATAGGCATTCTTAACCTTCTCATATTCTATTGGATCAGAAAAGCGTTCACGCTGTATTCTAGTCATATAAATGATATCGGCAGTCTCAATTACGTCCGACAGTTCTGTATATTGGAAATAATTGTGATTGTTATTTTTAATGTGCATTTTAACATAGCTTGGTAACTTAAGCTCCACCGGAGAAACAAGATGAAAGGTGGTATTAAAATTACATAAAGCCATTACCAGAGAGTGTACGGTTCGACCATATTTAAGGTCGCCAACAAATGCAATATTCAGACCATCAAGTTTTCCCTGGGTTTTGCGTATTGAATATAGATCAAGCAAACATTGTGTTGGATGTTGATTACCACCATCGCCGGCATTAATGACAGGGACTTTCGACACTTCACTTGCAAATCTGGCACTTCCCTCTTTGGGATGACGCATTACAATTATATCGCTATAATTAGCAACTGTCATTATTGTATCTTTCAAAGATTCACCTTTTGATACACTTGAGCTTGATGCATCAGAGAATCCTATAACTTTTGCTCCGAGTTGAGAAGCTGCACTTTCAAAACTCAGTCTTGTACGTGTAGAAGGCTCAAAAAACAAGGTAGCTACTACATATTTATCCAATAATGACTGCTTGGGCTTCTTTTCGAACTCTTCAGCTAAGTCAAGTATTTTGAGATACTCTTCTTTAGTGAAATCAGTAATTGATACCAGGCTTCGGTTTTTCATAATTTGTCTGATTTGATGATGTATGAGTTTACAAAAATAACCAAAAAAAAAGCTGCCGGTTAAGGCAGCTTTTCAATGTTATTTCAAATTAAATTTTTTAACAAAATCGTTTATGACCATTGTTAAATCGGGCTTTCCAATTTCCTGAAGATCATAACCAATCTTAACAGTAGGTTTGTTTATCTTGATAATTCTGCTAAGATCAATTGGAGTTGCTATTACTACAGTGTCACAATCGGTATTTTCTATAGTTTTTTCAAGGTCTCTTACCTGTTCTTCACCATATCCCATTGCAGGAAGTAAGGTTCCAATATTTTTATAGATTTCGAAAGTTTTACTTAGCTTACCAGTTGTGTATGGACGTGGATCAACAAGTTCAGCAGCACCAAATTTGAGAGCGGCAACAACACCTGCACCAATCTTCATTTCACCATGTGTAAGAGTTGGACCATCTTCAACAACAAGTACTCTCTTTCCACGGATAAGCTCAGGTTTATCAACTGTCAATGGTGAAGCAGCATCTATAATAGTTGCTGTTGGATTAATGTTTGCAAGGTTTTTACGAACTATATTGATATTTTCTAATGATGCACTGTCAATCTTATTTATTACGATGACATCAGAAATACGTGCAACAACTTCACCGGGATAATAACTTACTTCAGCACCTGGACGTAAAGGATCAGCCACACCAACCATTAAATCAGGTTTATAAAATGGGAAGTCATTATTTCCACCATCCCATAAAATAACATCACAACCATCAGGATCTTTTTCAGCTGCACGAACAATGGCTTCATAGTCAACACCAGCATAAATTACGTTTCCACGTACTACATGTGGTTCATATTCTTCCATTTCTTCAATTGTGCACTTGTGCTTCTTTAGATCTTCAACAGTGGCAAAACGTTGAACTTTTTGTTCATTTAAATCCCCATATGGCATTGGGTGACGAATAGCAACAACTTTAAGTCCCTTTTCCATAAGTATCTCAATGATACGACGGCTTGTCTGGCTCTTTCCACAACCTGTACGTGTAGCACCAACAGCAATTAGAGGTTTTGTACTCTTAATCATAGTATCACGTGGTCCCAATAGTAAGAAGTTAGCACCGGCAGCGTTAACAACTGAACTGATATTCATAACACGTGGATAAGGAACATCACTGTATGAAAATACACAATGATCAACTGCATAATCCTTAATCAATTTCGGAAGATCTTGTTCAGCAAAAATAGGAATACCTTGTGGATATAAATCTTCTCCTGCCAGTTCTTTAGGATATTTACGTCCGTCAATGTCAGGAATCTGAGCTGCAGTAAAAGCTACAACGTTGTAATTCGCATTTCCTCGGAAATAGGTGTTGAAGTTGTGGAAATCCCTTCCTGCAGCTCCGATGATAAGTACATTTTTTTTCATTGGTTTTTGAGAATAATGTTTTAATTAGTGAAATAGCACATTAATTAAGCTCTTTCACGGGCCCGGGCAGATGGGGAATCTGCTATGAACCTATACCGGCAATCTGCCGTAAAAAAACCACTGCAAATATATGAGAATAGATACCATTACCATGAAATCTTTCAATTTTTTTTATTAAAAATTATTGCACCGCATCATTGCTTTTATTGCTTGATCTCCAGAGACAATTTCCGATAATTGTAAGAATCAAAACCATTACAAGATTCTCAGTATAGTTATTAACCACCTGTATGCTGGATTATAAGATTATTTCTAATTTTGAAGGACCTGTTCAATTGTAAAAACGATTGATTGCTAGTGTATAGATCTTACTGTTTATAAACAACTAATAATGAAGATTAATATTAATCATGCTGCTGAAAGAGGGTTTGCTGATCATGGCTGGTTAAAAGTATGGCATACATTTAATTTCTCTGATTACTTTAATCCTTTGCGTGAAAAATTTGGTATAATCAGAGTTCTTAATGATGAAATTATCATGCCTGGTGAAAGTTATGAAATGCATCACTATAAAAACTTGGAAATTATAGTTATTCCTATATCCGGAAGCATAATATTTCTTGATAACTCAGGTAATGAATCAATTCTTGATCCAAATGATGTACTTCTAATTTCTGCTGGTAAAGGTATCAGTTATCTGCTTAAGAATAAATCAAATACAGAACCAGCTTCATTAATCCAGATTTGGATTTTCCCAAAAACAAAGAATGAAGAACCTTCAGTTAACATCCATAAATGTAAAGCTGATGATGATTATACTAAACAAAAATTAATTGCATCTTCTCATTTTGAAGATAATGTATTGCAAATCAATCAAGATGCATTTTTAAGCCGGTTAAATCTTATCTCTGGTCAAGATTTTGATTATAATCCTTATAATGCCAAAAATGTTGTTTTGATCTTCGTTATCAGAGGATCTATTATTATCAAAGATGATTTAGAAGTATTTGAAAAAGATTCAATAGAGATAAAGGAAATTGAACTACCAATTAAACTTAGGGCATTGTCTGCTGCTCAATTATTGATCATTGAGACAATTGATGATACTAATAAAACATAAAAAGGTCTAAGATATTTTCAGAACTAATAATTACCTCCAAATACTTCAAACTTCAGAAGTAATAACATCTTCATTTATCAAATCAAAGATAGTAAGCTGATTATTGGCAGGTTCGGGTTCTACTTGAAAGTTTTCACCATAACCGTTATTCGAAAGAAACAACTTAATAGCTTTCTTGTACATTCGGATTGGTGTTGTTCCATTTTTGCGGCAATAAGCATCTATTTTACGCTTTTGCTGAATAGTGAACTTAAAGTTTACACTTCTGAATCTTCTAACTCTTCTGCGTTTGGTCATAGCCCAATAAGAAATTATATTATTTCCTGATTAATTCTCTGATATCATCAATAATCTTTCGAGCAATAGACTCAGCTTTAGTATCCGAGTCGCTTTCCGAATAAATTCGTATAATTGGTTCAGTATTTGACTTACGCAAATGTACCCATTCTTTATCAAATTCAATCTTTACCCCATCTTCCTGACTTACAGGTTGACGCTTATACTTATCGGCTATAGCTAAAAGAATAGCATCAACATCCATTTCGGGCATTAACTGTATCTTATTTTTCGAAATGTAGTAATTTGGATAAGAGGCTCTTAAATCTGAACATCTTTTGCCTGAATGTGCTAAATGAGTTAAAAACAAAGCGACTCCAACAAGTGCATCACGGCCATAATGAAGTTCAGGTAGTATTACTCCACCATTCCCCTCTCCTCCAATAATAGCATTGACCTCTTTCATCTTTTTTACAACATTTACTTCGCCTACAGGTGATGAAAAGTATTTTTGGCCGGCCTTTTCAGTGACATCTCTTAAGGCTCTTGTTGATGACATATTTGATACAGTATTACCCGGATTCTTTGAAAGAATAAAATCGGCAACTGCTACCAGAGTATATTCCTCTCCGAACATTTCACCATCTTCGCAAACAATTGCAAGTCTATCAACATCAGGATCAACAACAAAACCCACATGTGCCTTGCTTTTTACAACTTGTTTTGATATTTCATGAAGATTCTCAGGTAAAGGTTCAGGATTATGTGGAAAATGGCCTGTGGGTTCACAATACATTTCATGAACCTGTTCAACACCCAATGATCGTAATAATAAAGGGATAGCTATTCCACCAGTTGAGTTCACAGCATCAATTACTACTCTGAATTTAGCAGCCCTTATAGCAAATGAATCTATATATGGAAGCTCAATTATTTTCTCTATATGTTTCCTGATTTGACTGTCATCATGGCTTAAGGTACCTAAATTGTCGACTTCTGCGTATTTAAAATTTGCAGTCTCAGCAAGTTCAAGAAGCTGTTTTCCAACCGCATCATCTATAAACTGTCCGGTATGATCCAATAATTTCAAAGCATTCCATTGCCATGGATTATGACTTGCAGTAATAATTATTCCGCCGTTACATTTGAGATCAATAACTGCCATTTCGACAGTTGGAGTTGTTGATAATCCCAAATCAACTACATCTACTCCCAAACTAATCAGGGTGTTACATACAAAATTATTTACCATTGAACCTGATACTCGTGCGTCTCTTCCCACTGCCACTTTTAACCTAACTGAGTCAATAGGCTGCAGTAATTGCACAAATGCACTGGTGAATTTTACAATGTCTAATGGACTTAAACAATCACCGGGTTTACCACCAATAGTGCCTCTAATCCCTGAAATACTCTTTATTAATGTCATACACGTGTAATTATTCAAATGCAAAAGTACCTATTTAAAATTATTAAACTTTTATTAACACTAAAATGATCATAACTTCTATCTGGCAACTCAAAATTTCGGGCACGGAGTTTGTATTTTTATTAAGTCAAAGAAAATTTGAAATTGCAGTTTAAGTTTGTTACTTTAACTCTCACAAAAAAGCGTATTTTTGCAAAAGAAGGTATAGGAAACAATGGACGATTTTTTTGATCACGAAGAAGAAGAAAATAATATAACTGAATTACTTGAGCGCTTTGAAAAAATGCTTGAGGAAGGTAAGCATTTCTTCTTTGACACAGGAGAATATGAGGACCTCGTTGATCATTATATACAGAATAACGAATTAAAGCTGGCATCAAAAGCACTTACAATGGGTATGGAACAATACCCTGGTAGCAGTGCTTTGATAATTCGCCAGGCTCAACTGTTGGTATCATCCAACAAAGCAGAAAAAGCTCTACGCGTATTATCTAAAGTTGAGAATATTGATCCCACTAATAGTGATATCTATATTACTAAAGGTGCCATTTACAGTAAACTTCACAGATATGATGAAGCTATTCGTGAATATAATAAGGCAATCAATGAACATGAAGATATTGCCACAATTTATTCTAACATAGCATTCGAATATGAGAATCTCAACAATTATGATAAATCGATTGAGTATCTTAAAAGAGTTCTTGAATTAGAACCGGATAATGAACCAATCTTTAATGAACTTGCTTTTTGCTTTGAGATTTCTCACAAGATTGATGAAAGCATTGAATATTTTAATGCCTTTTTGGATAAGTACCCTTATAGTCATATGGCATGGTACAATCTTGGTGTAGCTTATAATGAAGTTGAATTATACGAAAAAGCAATTGATGCTTTCGATTTCTGTATTGCTATAAATCCGGTGCTTTCTTGGGCATACTACAATAAAGCCAATACTTATTCCAATATGGGTTTCCATACTAAAGCTATTGAAACCTACAAAGAGGTACTTACTTTTGAAAAACCTGAAGCAATTACTTATTATTATCTGGGTGAATGTTACGAGAAGATTGAAGATTATAATAAAGCAATTGAATACTTCAGAAAATCAACTCAACTAGATAAGGATCTTGCCGATGCATGGATCGGAATGGGTGTTGCTTATGAGGAATTAGGTGATATAAAGCTTGCGCTAAGGTTTATTAAGAAAGGATTGGCTTTGGATCCACATAATCCTGAGTATCTTGCCACTATTGCAATAGTACAACAACATGCCGGTCTTTATGAAGAAGCTGCACATTCTTTTACAAATGCTGCCCAATATGATCCTGATGACTTGAATATTTGGCTTGATTTCTCAGAAATGTATGCAGAACTAGATGAATATGACACAGCATTAGAGATTCTCGAAAAAGGAATTTCTCTTCAACCTAAGAATAACCTGCTTCATATTAGGAAAATAGCTTACCTGTATATGCAAGGGAAACCAAAAGATTCTATTTCACAGCTTCAATTTGTTCTTACACTTGATGATATAAATATCGATAGCCTGTTCGAATATGCTCCCTTTCTTAAAAACGATATTGTAATTGCTGAAATAATCAATGAATTAAGATAAGTAATAACTGAATAATATGAGTGACAAATACGGACTTATAGGTTTCCCATTAGGTCACTCTTTCTCAAAAAACTACTTCACTCAAAAGTTTCATTCCTGCGATATTGACGCATCATATGAACTTTACCCATTAAATGACCTTAATGAATTTATACCGTTAATTGAAAAAAATCCTGACCTCCGAGGGTTAAATGTTACTATCCCCTATAAACAAAAAATTATTTCCTTTCTAGATGAGTTAACTGATGATGCAGCAATTATTAATGCAGTTAACACAATAAAGGTTGTTAGAAATATCGATAATTTTAATTTAATAGGTTGTAATACTGATGCACCTGCTTTTGAATCAGAACTTATTGAATTTGTCGGCAACGAACCGGGTAATGCACTAATTTTAGGAACAGGTGGAGCATCTGCTGCAGTAGCATACTCATTAAAAAAATTAAACTGGAATTTCAAATTCGTTAGCAGATTCAAATCAGGCGATTCTATTCTGAGTTATCAGGCTATTGATAAAAAACTACTTAACTCAATTAAACTAATTGTCAATACAACTCCTGTGGGTATGTATCCATCAATAGATCAAGCTCCTAATATCCATTATTTTGCTTTAAATGAGAACCATTTCCTATTTGATCTCATATATAACCCTGTGGATACGCTCTTTCTCTTAAAGGGTAAACAACAGAATGCAAAAACCAGAAATGGATTAGGAATGTTATACAAACAAGCTGAACTTGCCTGGAATATATGGCAAGATAAATTGTAATTTTGAGATAAAGAATTATCTTAGTCACATTTTATATTAAGCTATGGAAATTTCTACCGATCAGGACAAAAGAGAAACCGCCGTTTCCGACAATATTAAGATTACTTATCCTGAAAATAAGATTCAAATCATCTTTCCTCCAAAAGGTCTTAGAGGCAAAGGGTTGATTACTATCTCAATAATCGGACTATGGTTACTAACAATCCTTATCTGGTCAATCTTCTTACTTCTACTTAAACCCATAAATGTACTTTATTCAATTCCCTTTTGGGCAATTGGGATTTTTACGATTATTAAATCAGTAAAAATCCTTATGCTTGAACAAACGATTATAATCATGAAAGATTCTATAATCTATAGAATGAGAAGGGGATCTCGTACTGATGAGAAAAAATTTGAAAAGAACAACATTTCAGTCAGTATGGTTGAAGGACAGTATTATGCATATTCAGGATTAAATAAGCGGGGGCAATTCCCTGCAATAATCTATAACAATGAGGCCTTTGGTTTTGCTGAAAGATACAGCACTAAAGAGAAACTGTGGCTTATTGACTTTATAAACCGGAATTCTTAATTAAGCAACATAAAAAGATGGATCTTCAGATCAAAACTATTGATCATGACAAGCTCATGGAAATTCTATTTAGACATGACAATAGAGTAATTTTTGAGAAAACAAACATTGTACCTGATGAAAGAGCATTAATGAACGAATTAAGGGGCATGCTCTGTGCTGATGATATTCCCAGAAAATCGGTGCTTGGTTTAGATATTTATCAGTACAGTTCATATGGTGAATGTGAACAAATGCTTATTCCTTTTCTTTTTAAGACAATGTTCAGCACAACAATTGATCTATGTCTGGAGAATCATCCATTTATTTTTCAGAAATACACCAAGGAAAAAATTGAAAAATCTTTTATAAGCACCGGTGATGGAGGCTTTTTGATATTTGATACCCCATTGCATTCATTACTTTTTGCTTGTAATTATTCAATAGTACTCAGAATTTATAATGCGTATCATTTTTTTCCAAGACTTCGAAAAATCATTGGAGGATTAAGTACAAGGTATGCTATTACTTATGACAAAATCTATAGCTATAGCGATAATTTTTATGGAAGGGCTATTATAAATAATGCAAGAATATTATCAAGAGACAGCCTAAATAGATGTTTGATAGATGAAGACACTCACAGATGGTTTACTTTAAATATAGATGGAATGGAAAATCTTCAGGTATTAACTATAGAAGATGTTTCTCACATATTTGAATTCAGCCAGGGTTATGATACATCTTCACTAACAATTAAAGAAGATAAGATTTTTGGACATGAAGCCAACAGGGAAAAAGGAATCATTAACTCTGACATCCTCAAAATAGGTAAAATTATAGCCAAAGAGACTGACATAAACATATATAATCTTCATTTGCAGGTAACAATGAAACTTGAAAATAATGACGATCCTACTCAAATGAAAATTGTTACTGTAAGTCTTGGTAATCTCAATACTTCAGGAATATAGTTTCTTAATTAAAATTATCTTGCTATGGCTCCTTATAAAATTCTACCAGTTGAAAGGATAAAGCAATTAGATGCACGTACATTATTGAATGAATCTATCACTTCATTTGATCTTATGGAGCGTGCGGCTAACCAATGTTTTGAGTGGATTAACCTTATTGCTGGCAGTATTGATTCCTTTAAGGTTGTTTGTGGTATGGGCAATAATGGAGGAGATGGGTTAGTCATTGCTCGAAAATTACATAAAAGTGGAAAGAATGTTGAGGTGTTTTATATTAGGCACTCTCAAAATGCAACAGAGGACAATATAAGAAATTTTAAAAAAATAGCTGATACAGCGGGTTTAATAGTAACCGAAGTTTTTGAAGAAGATCCCTCCATTGAAATAAATAAAGGGGACGTTGTTATTGATGCTATAATTGGCTCAGGTCTCAGTCAACCTGTAACAGGATTTATAGCGGAAATTATCAAACAAATAAACGAAAGTGAGTCGTATGTTATCTCAATAGACATTCCTTCAGGACTATTTGCTGATAAACCAATCGTTTCAACAAGCAAATCTGCAATTGTAAAGGCAGATTATACATTAACATTTCAATTGCCTAAACTTGCATTCTTTATTCCCGAAAATGATATTTATGTAGGCAACTGGCAAATTCTAGATATAAACCTTGATAAGAGTTTTATAGAAAAATCAACAACTGACTATTTTTTAATTCAAAAGAAAGATTGCCAAGAAATATACCGTCCACGACCACGATATTCACATAAAGGGACTTACGGACATGGCTTATTAATTGCAGGCAGCTTAGGAAAGATTGGTGCTTCAATATTAGCTTCTAAAGCTGCTTTGAGAGCAGGAGCTGGTTTAATAACAACTCACATTCCCTTATGCGGTATGGATGCCATGCATTCAAACATTCCGGAGATAATGATCGACCTCGATCAATCTGAAACACATAATACTGTTCTTCCAGATCTTTCGGGTTATAATGCAATTGCAATAGGACCAGGATTGGGGATGCATGATGAGACTAAGAACATGCTGAAATATTTAATTCAGGAATCTAAAAACCCTTTAATTATAGATGCTGATGCATTAAATATTCTTGGAGAAAACCGCACGTGGTTAGCATTCCTCCCCCCCGACTCCATACTTACACCTCATCCAAAAGAATTTGAGAGATTAACCAGTAAGACAGATAATCACTTTAGCAGGTTGGAAATTCTTAAAGCATTCTCACAACGATATAAGGTCTATGTCATTCTCAAGGGGGCCTACTCTGCTATTGGATGTCCCGATGGCTCAGTATATTTTAATCCAACCGGTAATCCGGGTATGGCAACAGGAGGAACAGGTGATGTTTTAACAGGTATTCTACTGGGATTAAAAGCCTCAGGTTATTCATCAAAGAACACCTGTATACTTGGAACCTGGTTACACGGAAAAGCTGCAGATATTGCAGTAAAAAGCATTACACAACCCTCCCTGATAGCATCAGATATTATAAAGGATCTTGGAAAGGCGTTTAAGAAAATTATCTAAATCAGGAATTAGTGAGCTGCTACATTTTCTTCGATTAAATCTTCCTCAAGACGAAGATTGTCAATAATGAATCCTTGTCTTTCAGGTGTGTTTCTTCCCATATAAAAAGAAAGCACATCATTTATTTCAGATGTTTTACGCAGTAGAACAGGATCAAGCCTTATTGAAGCACCAATGAAATGACGAAATTCATCAGGAGATATTTCACCGAGGCCCTTAAACCTTGTAATTTCAGGGCTTGGTCCAAGTTCCTTAATAGATTCAATTCTTTCTTCATCTGTATAGCAATAATTAGTTTTCTTTTTATTGCGAACTCTGAATAGCGGTGTTTGAAGAATATAAACATGACCCATTTTAACCACATCAGGGTAGAACTGAAGAAAGAAAGTTAGCAACAACAGCCTTATGTGCATACCATCAACATCAGCATCTGTTGCAATTACAATATAATTATATCTTAAATTTTCAACTCCCTCTTCAACATTCAGGGCAGACTGAAGTAGATTGAACTCATCATTTTCATAAACCACTCTTTTGCTTAATCCATAACTATTAAGAGGTTTACCTTTAAGACTGAAAACAGCTTGTGTATTAACATCTCTCGACTTAGTGATAGAACCACTTGCCGAATCACCTTCAGTTATAAAAAGTGTGGTTTCAAGTCTTCGTTCATCGTTACTATTATAATGAACACGGCAATCACGTAGTTTTTTGTTATGAAGACTTACTTTCTTAACACTATCCTTTGCAAGCTTTTTAATATTAGCATAGTCCTTTCTTTCTTTTTCACTTTGTAATATTTTCTTCAGCAATGATTCGGCAACATCACTATTTACATGAAGATAATTATCAAGCTGTTTTTTAAGAATATCACTAATGTAATTCCTGATACTTTGTCCCTCAGGTTCCATTGATTGTGAACCTAACTTTGTCTTGGTTTGAGATTCAAATACAGGCTCCTGAATTTTGATACTAATAGCGGCAACAATACTTTGCCTGATATCACTTGGATCAAAATCTTTATGATAGAAATCACGAATAGTTTTTACTAAAGCTTCTCTAAATGAAGCCTGATGTGTACCACCCTGAGTAGTATGCTGACCATTTACAAATGAGTAGTATTCTTCACCATATTGCCGACTACTATGTGTGAAAGCACATTCAAAATCTTCATCCTTAATCATAATAATAGGATACATAATGGGATTACCATTAAGATTACGCTGCAAGAGATCAATTAGACCATTCTTTGCCTGCATCCTATTCCCATTAAACCAAATAGTAAGACCATTATTTAGAAAAACATAATTCCAAAGCATTTCTTCAATATATTCGGCAATAAAATAATAATGACCGAATAAAGCTTCGTCAGGAATAAATGTTATTTGAGTTCCGCTTCTAAGACTACATGGTTCCTCTTTATGATCTTCAATAATCTCTCCTCTTTCAAATTCAACTATTTTAGTTTTACCTTCTCTTATACTTTGAACACTAAAATAAGATGATAAAGCATTTACAGCTTTCGATCCAACTCCATTAAGTCCAACAGCCTTCTTGAATACCTTTGAATCGTACTTGGCGCCGGTATTTATCTTCGATACACAATCAATTACTTTTCCTAATGGCATTCCACGGCCATAATCTCTTATAGTAACTTTCTGATCTTTAATGATTACTTCAATGGTACGACCATTCCCCATTACAAACTCATCAATGGAATTATCAATAATTTCCTTAATGAGTACATAAATACCATCATCTTGAGATGATCCATCACCTAATTTACCAATATACATCCCCGGACGAAGACGAATGTGTTCCTTCCAGTCGAGAGTAATGATCGAATCATCTGAATATTGTCCAGGATTGCTGGGTGTATAATCTAGTTCTTCCATAGCCTGCAAATATACTCTAAAGAAATTTTACAGGGTTTGTGAAATGAAAACTTAATTTTTTATTTTATCTATTTGGCTTTAAGAGCCATGCTTGAGGAAAGCTTTTTTTGATAATCGCTAATTCTCTGTATGCACTTTGCTCATCTTTAAAATAATCTATCGCTATTCTATAGAATGACTCTTTCTTTAAATATAATGCATTTTTGTAACCCATTGCTTTCAATTTGGCAATCAATTGATTTGCTTGCTCAAGTGTGCCAGTACTTGAAGTAATGATATAATAAAAAGAAGATGAAGTATTCTCAATAACTGAAGAGCTGTCAACGTGCTTGGTTGTATCAATTATCAACGAATCTGAAGTACAGTCCCGAATTAGACCAGACAAATCTTTACCTTCTCCAAACCAAACACAAGCATATTTATCATAGATACCAACCCCTACTGCTAACCATTGTTTTTCCCATTTACCACTATTTAATAAATAGTCATTCATTATTGGAATGTCTTTCCACAAATTGAATGCATCGTCAGCTTTAGCTTCTATTTCATCGTAATAGACAATTTCGTAAGCTTTATACTTATAGCTGGTTAATTCTTTTGGTTTTTGAGTCATGCATGCTATTCTGTTCTCATCGTGATTGTAACAACATGGTTTCCACTTTCCTTTATCTGACCAACTATGAGGATTACACCCTCCAAAATCGGGTCGATTATGAGATAAATCCATAGCATGAATTCTTGCAACATACGATAAGGATTTCGAGAACTCAACAACAGGTAATTTTTGCTCAGTTCTATATTCTGTAATTAAATTGTAGAGGTTCCTTTCTTCAATAGTAGTACAATGTAACTCTGGATTACCTAATTCAAATCCTTGTGCATGTGCTACATAACTAGTCAAAAAACAAAGCAAGGCGATGACTCGTATTTGCATATATAACTCTATGAATCTTACTTAACAAAGATAGTTATAATACCTCACAGGTGTTACTGAATAGTGAGTAAATATATAATCAACAAACATAAATTGAGAATGGTTGCTTAATGAGTACTCATGATGCATACGGCCATTAAATCAGTTGTGTGCGCGATTTCATTTGAAATTTCAATATCGTTTGCAGAATATTTATTCTTAAAATCAATCGTCAATTTACTTTTAGGTTGATGCGAATGCTTTTGTGTTCTATAGTGGTTAAGAAAATTGTAAAGTGACGCTATCTGATTAAGCAAAAACACACGAATAAAGTTCGGATAGAAAAAAAGCGTACAAGGCAAAGTAACAATTCGTAGCTTTTTGGTTCTTGCAATCTCTTTATCAACTAATTCTGTTCTTGATCCAATCTTTAATATTTGAACATTTTGAAAGTATTTATTTAATATCCGGCTAAATCTCTCGGGAGAATATTCAGTCAAATGATACAGATTCCAGGGCTTTTGAATATACCTGAAAAGTCTGTTTG
>JBLMZZ010000078.1:0-4576 GCA_050259095.1 Omnitrophica WOR_2 bacterium
TCTAATAAATACTTAGCTCCTGAAAAACGTTTAGCAATAAAATAAGCCCACGTAATTTATCAACATATCATTCAACCAATATGGAAGACAATTCGGAAAATAAAAGCAAATGCCCCGTTACCGGTGCTGAAGGCAATCATAGTGCAGCAATTGGCGGTACTAAAAACATACATTGGTGGCCTAACCGACTTAACCTCAATATTCTGAGGCAACATTCGAATAAATCCAACCCTATGGGTGAAGGATTTAACTATGCCGAAGAATTTAAAAGTCTTGATTTACAAGCGGTAAAAAATGATCTCCACCATTTAATGACCGACTCACAGGAATGGTGGCCTGCCGATTTTGGTCACTATGGACCTTTTTTCATTCGCATGGCGTGGCATAGCGCCGGTACATACCGCACGGGTGATGGTCGTGGTGGTGCCGGTAGCGGACAACAACGTTTTGCTCCTCTGAACAGTTGGCCCGATAACGTTAATCTGGATAAGGCCCGCAGATTGCTTTGGCCTGTTAAACAAAAGTATGGGCGCAAAATTTCGTGGGCTGATCTTATGGTTCTTGCCGGAAATGTTGCCCTGGAATCTATGGGGTTTAGAACATTTGGATTTGGTGGTGGGCGTGAAGATGTTTGGGAATCAGAAGAAGATGTGTATTGGGGTGCTGAGACAAAGTGGCTGGGTGGTGATATACGCTATGCTCATGGATCTGAAGGCGTGGAAAAGGAAGGTGGTGTAACTGTTTCAGATGACAATGCCGACGGAGATAAGCACTCACGGAATCTTGAAAAACCACTTGCCGCAGTGCAGATGGGCCTGATTTATGTTAATCCGGAAGGGCCTGATGGAAATCCCGATCCTCTTGCAGCTGCCATTGACATTCGCGAAACCTTCAAACGAATGGCCATGGATGATGAAGAAACTGTGGCACTTATTGCAGGTGGACATACTTTTGGCAAAACACATGGAGCCGCTGAAACAACCAACGTTGGGCCTGAACCCGAAGCTGCTGGTATTGAAGAACAGGGACTTGGATGGAAGAATAAATTTGGAAAAGGAAAAGGAGGTGACACAATCACTAGTGGATTGGAGGTTATTTGGTCGCAAACACCAGTAAAATGGAGCTATTACTTCTTCGAAAATCTTTTTAAATATGATTGGGAATTAACCAAAAGTCCTGCAGGTGCGCACCAATGGAAAGCAAAAAATGCCGGTATGCTCATGCCCGATGCTCATGATGCTTCTAAAATGCATGAACCAACCATGCTGACTACCGATCTTTCATTGCGTCTCGATCCTGTATATGAAAAGATTTCCAGACGTTATTATGAACATCCGCTTGAGTTTGCGGATGCATTTGCCAAAGCCTGGTTTAAACTAACGCATCGTGATATGGGTCCCCGGGCTCGGTATTTAGGTCCCGAAGTGCCTAATGAAGAACTTATTTGGCAAGATCCAATTCCAAAAGTTAATCACCCGCTTATTGACGAAAAAGATATTGCTGAATTAAAAGACAAATTATTGAATTCAGGGCTTACTGTCTCACAATTAGTATCAACAGCATGGGCTTCAGCATCAACATTTCGCGGTTCTGATAAACGTGGTGGAGCTAATGGTGCACGTATCAGGCTCGCCCCACAAAATAACTGGGCCGTTAATAATCCCACGCAATTAGCCTACGTTTTAAAGATTCTTGAATCAATCCAGGAGCAATTTAACACGAATTCAAATAATGGGAAACAAGTCTCACTGGCCGACCTTATTGTTCTGGGAGGTTGCGCTGGTGTAGAAAAAGCAGCGAACGATGCAGGCATAAGTATGATGGTTCCTTTCACACCCGGAAGAATGGATGCTTCACAGGAACAAACTGATGTAGAATCTTTTGAGGCATTAATGCCTGTGGCAGATGGCTTCCGTAACTATTTAAAAACCAAGTATAATGTATCTACTGAGGAGTTGCTGGTTGATAAAGCACATCTTCTAACACTTACTCCTCCCGAAATGACGGTTCTTCTCGGAGGCATGAGGGTTCTCGACACTAACTTTGATAATTCCAAACATGGTGTCTTCACCACACGACCACAGGTTCTAACCAATGATTTCTTCGTTAATTTGCTCGACATAAGTACTGTATGGACACCGATATCAGAAGATAATGAGATATTTGAAGGACACGACCGTAAAAGTGGAGAATTGAAATGGACAGCCACACGAGCCGACCTTATCTTCGGTTCAAATGCTGAACTAAGGGCAATAGCCGAAGTTTATGGAAGTGCCGATGCAAAAGAGAAATTTATTACCGACTTTGTTGCAGTGTGGAATAAAGTAATGAACCTTGATAGATTTGAGTTGCGTATTTAATAATTTGGTTCATCTTCACAAACTTGACAACTTGTGATACCAGTTTCCAAATCTTGTGCTGAAAATTTCAATCCCTCATTTTTAAGGGTACTAAGAACGATTTTGATTCTCTTAACCACTTCCTCTTTTATATAAGGTGAAATTAAATCTTTGAAGGGTATTTTTAAGAGACGGTTCATTACTATTATGTCTTCTTTTGAAAAAGGTCTGATTCCGTTAATTAGTTCGGACATGTAGTTATCTCTATGTCCAAGAATTTTCGCTAAATCTGATTGCTTTAACTTGTTATTATTTAATCTGCTTTTAATTATCTCTTTTCGTTTAGCGATGAAAAGATTATCTTTTTCAATGAGAATCTCGGCTTTATCGCTTTCATCAACTAATTCCTGAGTTATTTTTGCTGGATCACCCCAATGTTTATTTTCATATAACTCCATCAAGTTTCCCAGGTAATTTCTTACCTGTTCCAAAGAGGGATTTTCATGCACCATCCATCTCAGTTTAAGATATAAGGATGAAGCTTGCTCAAACTCTATCTCATCAACTAATTCATGAATTTTTAAAATATTATCTATACTGAACTTTTCCATGTCTGTCATTTTACTAAACCACGGTCCCTTAACCACTTCCTAATGGTTTCTTTATTATTTTTAAAAGTCATTTCATAATCATCATGATTTCCAGCCCAAATAATGTCAACCATACTTTTATCAAGCTCAACCAATACTAAAACTCTAAAATCACCTGTATTAAAAAAGTAAAATCCATCACTGTGTACACAATCAGCATCTTTACGGTCTTTAATAATATCTTTTTGAGTTTTCCAGTAAGAGTTGTCTAAACATTCCCTCAAGTGATCAATGGTATCAATTAATTTAATATTTCCTTTATTCTTGAATTTTAGTTTTTCAAGTTTTTTAAAATTGTTAACTTTCACAATCACTGAAAATTTAAACAAAGATAATTATTATTCCACTTATTGTGGAAGTAATTTTGAATTTAGCAAGCTTTCTCCTCTATCATTTTAGAGGTTCTATAAGTTCTAATTCACTTTGGTCATTATAAATGGCATTAATTCTTGGTTGTATGTACCAAACTCCTATTATTGGAATAAGTAATCCAATGATAATCCAAATCAATTTTATACCAATAGATAGCTTCAACAAAGTTTTGCATGAGAAGTAGATCATTTGAAATAGTGCTAATAGACAAAGTAGACTGAGATAGAAGGGAACACTATGATTACTTTCATATACTTGATAATAAAAGCTTACAATCCAAAGAATTGGGAATAAAATGCAACTTAACTTGAAAAAATCTGAATGTAATTTATGTACTCCTGATTCCGTAATCTTACTTTTATGAAATAGTGCAATTGAATAAATCCAAAAAGAATAAATTGTCAAAATGAATCCAATAACTACAATAAGTGGAATGTATGGAATGATATAACCTGGCACAAAAAATATTAGAAATAATTGCCAGGATCTAAGGTTAAGAAATAATTTCATAGAATGTTATAATTTAGTTGTCACTTGCATTTAATTGCAAAAGGTTAAATGAGTTTGTATATAAGCTTTCAATTAATTTTACTTAGATACTTTATTACTGATTATAAATCTTCAGTATTTCCATAACATCCGCATCTTTTTTTAGAGATTTAATACGTGAAGTTAAGTCCGGACGATCATTGGTTAGTGCTAACAATTTCTTTTTAGGCCTATTGGCGAATACAGGTTCTTCCCCGGTCTTTACAAAAAAATCTCTTGTCTTGCATACTCGACTGCCACTAATGACTACGGGAAAATATTCCCGATACCAGGTAATTTTTCCTGCGCTTAAAATCTCCCACAGACCTCTGGCATTTTTAATATCAGTATAACGACTTGATACGAAAACTCTCTTTTTGCCATCAAAATCTATAAATTCCAGGTGGTCAATTTGTGATTCCTGATAAGACTCCTTTGCACCATCTTTTAAGTAATAGATCCAATCATAGAAACTTAATTCATCAACAGTTCCATCCTGTTGCAGTTTAGCTATTGCTTTCAAATCTTTCAAATCTGTTGTCATGTAAAGAAGAACTTTAATATCCAGGTAAAATTTCGGTTTAAATAAGTCTTGTGCCTTTGAGTGAAAAGCAATGAGATTAATTAATACTAAAACCAAAATGCACTTACTTAATCTGATATTCATTGATTTATTAAATTGATTTT
>JBLMZZ010000079.1:0-3515 GCA_050259095.1 Omnitrophica WOR_2 bacterium
CACTTCAGCGATACATTATCCCACTGAATATCTTTTTGTTAGGGAAATTACTCAGTTTTATAATAATTATCCCCTGTTTTATTATGATTCATATCCATGGCGCTTTGGATGTACCAATAACCCGGTGCTATTCATGGAAATGAATAATTATCAAATGGTTGAGGAACCATACTTAATCAATTATGATAGCGATGGTTATCCAATTAAGATTGTTGGTAAAAACTTTATTATGCAGTTAATTTACCAATAACCGGACAATGAAAGAGATCATTTAACAAGCCATCTCACCGGCATTTTTCTTAGCTGACAATAAATTATAAGCACCTTTAACCACAACTTTAGCATTGGAATAATCAAATGAGGCAGGTAAGGTTATTTGGGTATATCCATCGGAAGCTACACCTTTTGAAACGGGTACCATAGTGTATTCGGTGAAAGGTTTACCATCTTCAGTTTTGTCTTTTGAGTAAACAAATATGTAATCGGTTTCGTCGAAACTAACAATTGCCTCAGAAGGTACCGTTGTTACTTCACCTGTTTCAGCTTCAATCTCAGCACTAACATACATACCGGGTATTACGTTTTTATTTGAACCCAACACTGTTGCATATACTTTGTATGTTTTATCATCACTTATTGATTGGGCAGTTTGATAAACACGTGCATTATGCATCGTATTTTCATTGTTGATCTTGAAATGAATGTTCTGACCGGGTAACACTTTATTAACATCTTTCTCAAACAAGGTAAGTTCAATGAACATATTAGCCGGATCAACGATCTCAAACAAGACATCAGTTTCAGATACTGATTTACCAATACTCACATTTACAGTTTTAATGTATCCCGAAATAGGGGAGGTAAGAGTCACTGATCTGCTGATATTGTTTTCATTTAGTCCGGCAGGATTTATTCCTATGAGTGCTAGTTTTTCCTCAAGAGCTTTTATTTGAACTTTCAGGGTTTTGAACTCAGAAGTGATTTGCTGCATCTCTTTGGTTGAAGCAACTTCATTCTTGTAAAGCTCTGATTGACGGTGATAATCGGCTTCAACATATTCAAGCTTGTTTTTTAGCTCCAGATAGTTTTGCTCAATTTCAATAAACTGCGCATTTTCTATGACTGCTAATGTTTGCCCTTTTTTTACTGTAGCTCCCGGTAAAAGATTGGTACTTTTAACGAAACCGCCCAATGGCATACTAACCATAGCAAGGTTTTGAGGAGCCACTGCAATAATACCGGTAGCTTTTAAAATGCCGCTTAGTTTGCGCATTTCAATAGCGCCGGTCGTAATATTGGCAAGTTTTATCTGATCTGCACGTAGTTCAACGATGTTATCGGGCAATACTTCTGTTTCTTCAGCTTCGGTTACCTTTTTACCTGAAGCATTGCATGAAGCAAATGCAATAATCATGGCAAAGAGACCAATAAGTGTTAAGAATTTATATTTAGTCATTGTCTTAAAATTTAAAAGATTTTACCTGTAATGTGATGTATTGAAATGATTGTTTGGTTATAGTTGTTGAGTGCATCAAGATAGTTTTGCCTGATACTCAAAGCTCTGTTAAGATTCTGAAGATAGTCAGTATAATCAATTGCACCTGCCTTATAACTACGTGTAGCCTGATCAATGATCATATTTGCTTCAGGAAGAGCCTGTTGTTCATAATAAGTCAAGTTACTATTCTGTTTAGAATACTCAAGCAGTAGTTCATCATAACTTCCCTTTAAAGCTCTGGTATAATAATCTGCGTTGTTAAGTGCAGCCTGTTGACGGATACCGGCAGCTTTAGATCGTGCTATATTGGGAGCTCCCCATATTGGTATAGCAATTCCTGCCTGTATTCCGCTAAAGCGGTCATTTAAGCCATATATATGAGGCATACCTTCCACTTCATCTACACTACCCTGCATTGTTTGACTGAAGTAACCAATTTTAAGATCAGGAAGTAAGCTACTTCTTTCAAGCTTTTTCTCCAGACGAGAAACTTCAACTTGTTGCTGGATGTAAGCAACTGAAGGGTGGTTATTTAAAGAAGTCACCTCACTTGCAGTAAATTCAATTCGTCGGAGTATAGTATCAACCGGATAAATCTCAGTAGAAGTATTAAGAAGAATCATCAGTTTATGGTTGGTAATCACTTGGTCAGAACTAATTTGTTGAAGCTGGTTCTTGATTTCCATGCTCTGTGAACGTGCTGTCATAGACTCGAGACGATTGGTCTCACCTGCTTTAGATCTAAGCTCAGCGGCTCTTAAAAAGCCATTGAAGAGGCTGTCCTGGTATAAAAACAACTTCTGCTTTGAATTCAGATAAGCCAGTTGCCAGTATAGTTGTTTAACCTGAGTTGCTATGTCAAGCTGAGTTGCCTTCAACTGATAACCGGCACTTTCAACATTAGCTTTAGCTAATTTGTGCTTGTTAACGTAAACGGATGGGAATTCAAAAGATTGAGAAATGGAATAACTGTTATCCTTCCTGGATGAATTTATCTGTCCATACTCATAGTCGATTTCTGTCTTGGGAATATCCCATGAAGCACCCATCAACTTCTTCTGTATATTGACTTCATAAGCCGATGATTTGATCGTAAGATTATTATCAAGAGCCATTTTGATAGCCTGTTGAACATCTAATTTATTCGATTGAGCATAAGACTTATTCGTTGAACCCAAGCATAATAGGAGCATTGCAACAACCGGTATAACTGCTGAAGAAGCATTTTTACCAATTGATCTCCTTATTGGCTTTGAGAAGAAAATATAGAAAATAGGTAATATGAACAGGGTAAGCAGAGTGGCTGTAATAAGACCTCCAATTACTACAGTTGCCAGTGGCTTTTGGACTTCCGCACCTGCAGATGTTGAGAGAGCCATTGGTAGAAAACCAAGTGACGCAACAGTGGCTGTCATAATTACAGGTCTTAAACGAGTGTTAAGACCCTTCAACACGCGGGCTGTGATATCAGTCATTCCTTCTTTTTCAAGTCGGTTGAATTCAGCAATAAGCACAATTCCATTGAGGACAGCGATACCAAATAAGGCAATAAACCCGACACCTGCCGAAATGGAGAAGTTCATTCCTCTTAACCAAAGTGCCAGAATACCACCTATTACTGACATAGGTACCGTTGAAAAGATTAACAATGACTGCTTTACAGAATGGAATGTGAAGAATAAAAGAACAAATATTAGCAGCAATGCAACAGGTACAGCAACTGCTAGCCTTGCTTGTGCTGCCTGAAGGTTTTGGAATTGGCCTCCATAGGTAACATAATACCCCATAGGAAGTTGTATTTGAGTATCGATCTTCTTTGATACTTCATTGATGATGCTTTTGACATCGCGGTTTCTAACATTGAAACCTATAGTAATGCGTCGTTTAGTATTCTCACGGGTAATTTGAGCTGGCCCTGATTTGATTTCAATAGAAGCAATTTGATCAAATGGAATTAATCCTCCTCCGGGTAATGCAACCGACAGGTTCCTCACATCATCAAGATCCTGCCGATAAT
>JBLMZZ010000080.1:0-7346 GCA_050259095.1 Omnitrophica WOR_2 bacterium
CCCTGTTGAAGTTGATAAGAACGACTTCAGTCTCACGCTTAATAAAGTTAAGATAAGGTTTGATGCTGCGTTTATCGGAATTCATGGAACTCCCGGTGAAGATGGAAAACTTCAGGGATACCTTGATATGCTTCGTATTCCTTATAATACTTGCGGCAGAACAACTTCGTCGGTTACTTTTAACAAGTACTTTAGCAATGAGTTAATTGGCAGATGGGGTTATAATGTTGCCAAAACACTTTATCTTCACAAACGTGATAAGATAAATACCGATGATATTCTTAAATTTACCGGACTTCCCTGTTTCGTTAAACCCAATTGCAATGGTTCAAGTGTAGGCATCTCTAAAGTACATAATGAGAAAGAGCTTAAACCTGCTTTAGACATTGCATTTGAAGAAGACGATGAAGTACTGGTTCAGGAATTTGTTCCTGGTATTGAGGTTACTTGTGGAATATTTGAGAAGGATCAAAAACCTGTAATTCTTCCTTTAACTGAGATTGTTAGTGCTAATGAGTTTTTTGATTATCAGGCCAAATATACTCAGGGGTATTCTGATGAAATAACTCCCGCCCGAATTAATGAGAACCTGACCCAAAAATGCCGCGATATCTCTCTTGATCTTTACCGAAAATTAAATTGCAGGGGAATTGTACGATTTGATTATATTCTCACCCCTGAAATAGAAGGTAAAGAAAGGCAGTTTTATTTTCTTGAAGTAAATACAATTCCCGGACTATCAGAAGCAAGCATTGTTCCGAAACAAGCTGCAGCATTAGGTATTTCTTTAAAAGAATTGTTTACTGATGTCTTAAATGAAACGCTGAATCACTATTGATTGCAGGCACATATACTCGTTTTATGGGTGGTTAATTACCTCTTTTAAAGTGGATTGTAAAGTATTTTATAATGATCCACCTTGTTACCTGTCTTGATTGTAAATAAGTATAATCCGGCGAGATACCTTTCCAGTGAAAACTGAATAATTGTTTCCGAAGCAGGTACTGTAAAGTCATCTACCTTCCTGCCAAGGGAATTTATAACTGTGATATTATGATCTTCGGTTCCATCACCAAATAAGACATTAACATTTCCACTGGTGGGGTTTGGATAGACAGCCGGAACAACCTTAATATAATTTTCTAAAAATAAGCTATCAAAACCGAATTCATTACTAACTATCAATAACACATCGTAAGTCCCGAGCGCATTATAGAATACACCACCGGGATCTTTTGATTGCGATTCAGCAGGATTACCTCCGTCAAACATCCATTTCCATGATTGTGGATTGTTGGTACTTGATTCAGTGAAATTGACAAAGGATCCAACAGGTATTGTTGTTTGGTTAGCGGCAAAGCGTGCAATAGATACTTTAGTGTTATACGTACCATCCATGCTTAATAAACCTGTATTGATCGGGTCAAGCCATGGCTTCAACCTTACTGAATCATCAGTTCCATTCTTATCCCACGAATAATAAAGTCTGCCAAATTGATCTGGTGTAGTAAGACTGGTACAATCAGATTCTCCACCTGTTAACTGACCAATTATTTTTTTCTCTGAATTAAACAAAGGTGCCCCGGAAGAACCACCTTCTGTTACCCCATGTCCGTTTGGAGTCTCAGCCCAAATGACCATTAAGTGTGTTTCGGGAGTATTACCCCATTGCGACAATTCCAACGGAGTTGTGTAAGTGCTTATTTTTTTAACATCTCCTGCAGGATGATGAATGCTTACCCCACTATTACTCAGCTCATTTAAAGCACTCCATCCCTCAAAATAAGGGTCATAGCTGTTCGGAATCTGATCATCTAATTCGACCAGATAAAAGTCACTACCATCCGTTTTATTCGGAGAACTACTGGCAAGTTTAACTGCTCCGGTTAAACTCCCCGGAGTAACGGGTGTATTATCGGTGCAGCTTTTCGATTCATATTTAAAGTAGAAAATCCATTGAGCCACATCGGTTGGTGTTGCATATCGATCAATTGACAATGCACAGTGATCGGCAGTTAAAATGAGAGGACTAAAATCGAGAGCTGTGCTGTTCATCACTGAACCAGTACACCAATAGGCGGTTGAACCGTTTTTAACCTGTATTCTAACAACTCCATTCGCTTCATTTCGCCAACCCTCTCCTTCTACACAATTTATGTTGACTTCACACTCATCGGCACTTCTGGTACTTTTTAAACCTGAATCGGTGCCAATACCATTATTAAAAAACTCCATAGGAGTATATACAACCAACACTTCGGATATTGTAAACCTACTTTGCTCATTATTTAGCTTATTATCAATCAACTCTATAATTATTGATTCACCTTTAACCGGTTGAGTGGCAAAAAGACCATTAGTTCTATTATTATTCTCGGTGAATGCACCAATGAAATTTGATTTGTCTTCAGAATAAATAAATAGTTTATCACCCGGTGCAAGATGGAAGTCCTTGAAATACAAACCAAGCCCCACAGCACCATTAACCCTGATGTTAATTCTCCACATTCTCTCAGTGCTACTGATATCAATATAACTACCGCTATTATCAGGTGTAATTGATACCTGCTCTGTAACGCCCATTCTTTCAGGGGCACCTGTTGCATTGGCAGAATCGTCTTCTACTCTTAATTTATTATAATCGGGAGGATCAATATTAACAGTATTAATTAATTGCCGCGAGAATTCAGATGTGAATCCATAAGGCACACCACCTGTACTAAGTTGAGAGTATGATTGTTTAATAAAAAATAAAAGAAACAAAAAAGAAAGAAAGGCAATTCTAATAATCCTCATAGAACGGGAATTTAAGGGAACTAAATTAACACATTAACTTAGGTAAAACAAACCAGAACTTAATTTAACATTTCGGGTAGATAACTGAACTGAAAAGTAATGAGGATTGTTAATTGACGAATATACTCAAAGCCATGAAATCACTGTCAATATATTTATTGCTATTAATCGGGTTTCATGTTTATTCACAGAACCCGGTAAAAAAGAATCGTATGGAAGATCATAAACTTGAAACGGCCACTTTTGGAACAGGATGTTTTTGGTGTTCAGAAGCTGTTTTTCAACAAATAAAAGGAATTGAGAAAATAACACCAGGCTATTCCGGTGGACAAAGAGCAAATCCAACTTACGAACAGGTAAGTACTGGTGCAACCGGTCATGCAGAAGTAACACAAATTAAATATGACCCGGCGGTCATTTCTTATGATGAATTACTTGAAATCTTCTGGAAATCGCATGATCCTACAACTCTTAATCGTCAGGGAGCGGATGTAGGTACACAATACAGGTCAGTTATTTTTTATCATAATGAGAAACAAAAGGAGCTGGCTGAGCAATATAAAAAGAAACTGAATGAAGCAGGTGCTTTTGAGGCTCCCATTGTTACGGAAATTGCACCATTTAAGGCTTTCTATCCTGCTGAAGATTATCATGTTAATTATTACAACAACAATAAGAGAGCTCCTTATTGTACGTATGTAATTCAACCAAAGATTGACAAGATAAGGCAAGTATTTAAGGATAAACTGAAACCCATTTCCAACAATATGTAAACCCAAATTTACAGGACTGTTGGGACCGCTCTTCTCCAATTTTAGCCAGGACCTTAAGAAAGACTGACTTAAATTGCGTAAGTTATATAACGTCAGGCAATTTCAATCTGTGCCATTATTTTAAATACATAAAATCACTAATTCATTAGCAGTGATTATTAAGTGATTATTATAAGGATTAATTCAATCTCTGTATATTTCGCAAGCTGCTTCTAAATATGCCCCATATACGCTAAGGGTATATAGAGGGTATTTGGAATGTATATAGGAGGTATATAGGAGGTATATAGGAACTCAATGAATCCCCAATTTTGGAGGTTAAATAGCAGCAATTAACTGGATATTTCAACGAAAAGCACTTTGACTTTTTTTAATATCTTTATGCACTCTTAATGAGTATTACTGCTATTTAGTGAAAATGAATATTCTTCCTAAATTTTTAAAAATTGAAACCTTATATGAGAATCGAGTCTTTGGGTTAGATTTGATGAGAGCTCTTGCAATTATATTTGTAGTGATTGGACATGGAAGTATGCTTGAAAGAGCTGATACAAACTTTCCCTGGATTAAATTAATAGATGGGGTTGAGCTATTTTTTGTGCTGAGTGGTTTCTTGATAGGTGGAATTCTTTTAAAAATTTTTCATAAAGATTCATTCGGATTCCAATCACTTAAATCATTCTGGATCAGAAGATGGTTTAGAACTTTACCAAATTACTACCTTATATTGGTCGTTAATATTATCGTGGTTTATTTTGGTTTTAATCATGATGATATTCATCAATTTAACTGGAAATTCTTCTTTTTCTTACAGAACTTTTCCAATTTCTTTACGGGATTTTTCTGGGAATCATGGAGTTTGAGCATTGAGGAATGGTTTTATATATTGTTCCCAATAATTTTATTATTGATTTTCTTTGTCCTTAAACCCATTTCTAAAAACAGAAATCAAATGTTCGTAATAGCGATTGTTATCTTTTTATTTCTGTCATTATTACTGAGATTAACAATTGCCTCTAAATATACACTGGATGATTTTTGGTTAAGCAATAAGGTATATAAGGTGGTCATTTTTAGGTTAGATGGAATAGCTCTTGGGTTATTGGCCGCTATAATAAAATCAAAATTTTCTTTGCTTTGGACAAAATCACGTTACATAACCTTTGTTCTGGGGATTGGACTTTCTTATTTCATATTATATTCTATCTGGCCTTCAAATGATTTCAGTACAAAAGTTTACAAAATATTATTCCAGGGTTTAGGTTGTTTCCTTCTATTACCATTTTTTGATAGTCTTAAACAAGCTCCCATGGTTTTCCTGAAACCAATTACGCATATTAGTCTGATCTCCTATTCAATGTATTTAATCAATTTGGGTTTAATATCTTCTGTTATTAAAGCAAATATTGTCATTGAAAATGAATTTCAAGCCTGGCTATTATATGGAATTTATTGGTTTTCAGTTATTTTCTTTTCAACTATATTGTATAAATATTTTGAAAAACCAGTAATGGACTTAAGAGAAAGAATGATAATGAAAAGCGAATAAATTAAAACCTTCTTCAAGTAGATACTTGATTGCCCTGAGTAATCAATTTGCAATAATTAATTTGACAAAGCCATGTTGCTGCAATAAATGGCAGGAACTAAATAACTGAATGGCAGGTTTTAGTATCTTAAATAAGATTTCAAGAAACTTAAATTAAGGTTTTATATTGAGAAATAAAAAACACTATATTTGCACCTCCTAAATAAGCGGATATGGCGTAATTGGTAGCCGCGCCAGACTTAGGATCTGGTGCCGAGAGGCGTAGGAGTTCGAGTCTCCTTATCCGCACAGAAAAATTAACTGTCTCAGCTTGAGGCAGTTTTTTTTATGCTCCAACCAAAAGCTCAAACCCCATCCTTCTCCCATTACAAACATTTCATTTTTTGTAATGTTACTTTTCTACTGCTCAAGGAGATAAGAAATACCTATCAACCCTGAATCTGTATTTCAAATTTATTGTCGTATGAAAAAAATTACTTTTTTCTTAGGTTCTATTATCGTAGTTCTTATTTTTGGATGCAACTCAAAGCTTGAAAGCCAAAATAGTGGAGGCAATACACAACTCGATACTACCATTATTGCCAGAGGACTGGAAGTTCCATGGGAAATACTCTGGGGTCCAGATAACTATATATGGGTAACTGAACGCCCGGGCAGAGTGTTGCGAATTAATCCTGATACTAAAGTACGAAAGCAAATTCTACATGTAAATGTTGAAACACAAGGTGAGTCGGGCTTATTGGGAATGGCCCTTCACCCCGATTTCCCACAAACTCCAACAGTTTATCTGGTTTATACCTATTTAGATGCCGGCAACATAAAAGAACGGTTGGTTAGTTATACTTATCAACAGGATTCATTGATTAATGAAACCATTTTAATAAATAACATTACAGGCAATACTTATCATGATGGTTCAAGATTAATATTCGGACCTGATAATAAGCTGTATATGTCGACCGGCGAAGCCGGCAATATGCCTTTAGCTCAAGACACAACTTCATTAAACGGCAAAATACTCAGGATTAATCCTGATGGTAGTGTTCCGGACGATAATCCTATACACGGAAGTTATGTTTTTACATTGGGGCACAGAAATCCACAGGGCCTTGATTTCGCTCCATCAGGAATCTTTTATGAATCAGAGCATGGACCGGATACGGATGATGAAATTAATATTATTGAAACCGGCAGAAATTACGGTTGGCCAACTGTAAGAGGCATGTGCGATTTGCCTGAAGAACTGGACTTTTGTACTCAGTATAATGTTAAAGAACCAATTGCACATTATACTCCAACACTTGCCGTCGCTGGTATTGCGTATTATAAATATAACCTGATACCCGAATGGACCAACAGTCTTATAGTAACTTCACTTAAAGCAGGTAAGTTAATGGTACTTAAGCTTGATGATCAGGGATTAACGATAACAGGCACTACTATTGTTTATGACAATACATTAGGGCGATTGCGCGATGTTTGTGTTTCAAATACCGGTCGTTTATTCTTTTCAACAAGTAACCGTGACGGACGTGGTACTCCCCGTGAAGGTGATGATAAAATTATTGAAATCAAACCGTCTTCTACCAATTCGATAAGCAAACCAGATAAATCAACCGGATTAAATATTTATCCTAATCCTGCAAAAGGTAAGTTAAGAGCAGATATAAATACTGATTATCAAGATGGATTTTTCAGTATCTATGATTTGATGGGAAATCTAAAGATGAAAGGAAACAATTCGCAGCTTTCACAAGGCATTGATGTGTCAAATTTAAGTTCGGGACTTTACAATATCCTGATACATAACGGCACTAAGTATGCATCAGCCTCATTAGTAATATTATGATACAGCTCAATCAATGCAAAAATCTGCATCATTAACATTTTAATCACTCAGAAACGAGTGCTGTTGAGAGATTGTGCCTGTTACCTTTTCTAATTGCCTGATAGATAATTCCGTTGATATCAGTCCGGAGATTTAGTTTAGTAATTTTCGTGTTTTCTGCATCAGGATATACCCGGTTGCTAAGAAACACATAAACAAGATCTTCGGTAGGATCAACCCAAACGTAAGTACCTGTAAATCCACTATGACCATAACTTTCAGGTGATGCTGATTCACATGCAGGACTAGGCTCCCCGGGTTTTAAAGCAGGTTTATCAAAGCCGGCACCTCTCCTGTTATCTCTGTTTGGAAATTGAACAGCAGTGAATTCTTTAATAGT
>JBLMZZ010000081.1:0-13167 GCA_050259095.1 Omnitrophica WOR_2 bacterium
GGATCGGCTTCTAAAAGCCAACCTTTATTAAGACGGTTAAGGTAAACACCGGCAACTCTGGCTTTTTCATCATTTTGATTGGTTTCCTTTTCAACAATTGAAGCTAATGTAATTACCTGAAGTTTATTTAGATTTATATTCTTCATTTCAGTTTCTCTACTGTTATTCCAAAATTTGTCAGCTTCAGTTTTCATTCTTAACATAAAGTCTCTTGCCGAAGTGTTCCAATAAAATTCATAGGTATTAGGGATCATGATGGTGAATAGACTGAATGGTGTTACCCCTAATGAGTCAAGAAAAGCGGTATCTTTCATTAAAGTAACCAACGCAAGTGAATCGGCTTCAATTTGTTTTGCAATTCTCCCTGCAAGTTCATCTGAAAAACGAACACTGTTGAATACAACCTGAACAGGATCTTGTTTACCAGAGCGTAATTTATTTATGAGTTCTAAATTACTCATATCTGCTTTAAGAGCATAACGCCCTGGTTTAATTAACTTATCATACTTTTTGAGCTTCGCAACTAGTTCAAAATTCTCACGGTGAATAATATATCCATGTGAATATAATGATTTCTTAACATCTTCAAAATTGCTACCATCACGGATTTCCAAAAAGGCTTCTTGATTCTTAACAACATATACATTGGATGCCAGAAAAAGAGTATAAGCATACCAAATGCCACTAAAACCAATAAGTAGAATTATAAATATCCAAAAAGTGCGACGACTATTTCTTTTAGCCTTCTTGGTACTATATCTCTCGTGATACGATGCTCTCATTTTATTATTTAAAATTAAGGTATCAATTGTAAAAGATGCTCATCAGTCCATTGGTCCTTACTCCATCGCCATTCCCTTCGTGTCCCGGAGAATATGAAACCGCATTTTGTGAACAAATGTAAATTTATTTTCTTATCTGCAGGAACATAACAATAAAGTTGATGAAGATTTATCGTATTAAATGCATAATCCTTTATGAGTTCAATAGCTTCCTGCGCATACCCCTTTCCACGAAATGTGTTATCAACAAGAATGCCAAGCTCGGCCCTTCGATGTAATGGATCATAGTCAAAAAGATCTATAGCGCCTACTGTAACATCCGGATCTTCTGTAAGTACTATTATTAACCGTAGTTGTTTTGATGAATAAATATCTCCTGCATTTAGAATATACTGATCAATATCAAACCTTGAATAGGGAGCTACAGTGTTACTAATACGCCACACTTCGGGGTCATTTTCCCATGCATATAATGTTTTAGCATCATTAGGTTCCAAAGCTCTTAAGCTGATCTTTTTACCTATCATAGTAATTTAGGTTGTTTAGGTATAATTTTATTTGAAGTTATGATAAATTTAAGCCTATTATCTTTAAACACTCTTTTAACTTGCCTTTCAGTAATACTTAATTTTTGCTTTAAACATTTTATAAACTAATCATAAGCGTATATCAAGCGCTATTTAACGCTTAAGATACGCTTATGATACGCTTAAGATACGCTTATTCCAAAAATTAAACATGATGTAATCGTATCTTGATAACCTTGAGTTCATGATTAAAGATTTAATTATTGCATATATAAAAAATATACTAAAAGATGCTTGTTTCGCCCATGAAGACCATTTTTGCAGGGCCTTTTAAAGTTATACCACTAAAAAAATCATCCTCTATAGTAAATGAAACCTCAAGAACACCCCCTTTAGTTTCAACTCTCCAAACGTTTTGAAAAGTAAGAGAGCCAGCAACCAACGCAGAAGCAGTTACTCCGGTACCACAAGAAAGTGTTTCAGCCTCAACTCCTTTTTCATAAGTCCTAACTTTAATCATGCGTGGACTTATAGAAACCCAATTTACATTAACACCGTGTGGTTTATATCTAATGTCGTTTCTAAGTAGTGGACCTTCTTCGTTTACAACTACATTATCAGTATTATCAACTATTTTCACTAAATGATGGGTACCGGTATTAATATACCAGGCATCACCTGATTTGGTAGGGAATTTTACATCACGAATACTTACCTCTACTTCCCATTCAGCTTCACGTTTTTTTTCAACTAAAGCACTATGTTTACCATCACCAGCAACGAAGTTGATAGGACCAGACGTAACACCCAGCATCTGACAAAATGCGGCAGCACATCTTGCACCATTCCCACACATGGTCGCTTTACTGCCATCTGAATTAAAATAAATCATCTGGAAATCACTTTCTTCTGATGGTTCAACGATTATTAGTCCGTCAGCCCCTATGCCAAAATGTCGGTCGCATGCCTCCTGGATTTTCGAAGCCGACAATATAGGTTTGAACGTAAACCCATCTATCATTATAAAATCATTACCTGTTCCGTGAAACTTATAGAATGGTGTCATAAGTATATCATTTTATCAAAATGGCACAATATATGTATCATATTAAGCCACTCAAAGTTACAACTTCTTTTATTTATTGTTTATTAAACTTCTAAACAATAGACAACGAAATGAACTGTTAAGTTTTTCCATAAAAAAGTACCTGTTATAGCTTAACAATTTTTAACAGCCAATACAGAAGAATGGTATCTAAATTGCGTTGTATATAGCAAATAGAAATTAATAGGCAAAATTACAAGGAAATCAACTATGAAGACTTTTATTAAAAAAATCGGAACAGGACTCATTATTGCTGCAACAGGTGGCATGATTGCTTTGGGAGCTGACAGACTGACAGAAAATAACAGCTCTGAATATAGAGGTTCTAACAATCAAACTCCGGCGTATCTTACAAGTAATCCGGAATTTACACCGATGACACTTCCTGATTTTACGGTTGCAGCTGAAAATACTATCCATGCTGTTGTGCATATTACAACTGAGTATGACAATAAAAGAAGCAGTGTATATGATTATTTCTTTGACTTTAAAGATTTCTTTGGAGATCAGGGAACGAATCCTGAACCGCTCATAGCATCAGGTTCTGGTGTTATCATTAGTCCTGATGGTTACATTGTAACAAACAATCATGTAGTTACTGAATCAAATAAGATCACAGTAACATTGAACAATAAGAAAACATATGATGCAAAGATTGTTGGGACAGATCCTTCGACCGATTTAGCAGTTATAAAAATTGATGCAACCCAATTACCATTTATGACTTTTGGTAATTCTGATGATCTCAAGATCGGTGAATGGGTGCTTGCTGTGGGCAATCCTTTTAACCTGACATCAACTGTTACGGCGGGAATTGTTAGTGCCAAAGCAAGGAATATTAATATTCTTGGTACACCTGATGGATCTTCAATTGAGTCGTTTATTCAAACGGATGCTGCGGTTAATCGGGGTAACAGTGGGGGTGCACTTGTAAACACAAGGGGTGAACTGATTGGAATTAATGCTGCAATAGCATCCGGTACTGGTTACTACGCTGGTTATTCATTTGCAATACCTTCAAATATTGTTAGGAAAGTAGCAGCAGACTTGCGAGATTTTGGCACTGTTCAAAGAGCATTCATTGGGGTAAGCATTAAAGAACTCGATAGTGAGCTAGCAAAAGGTGCCGGTATTAGTGATCTTACAGGTGTTTATGTAGCTGATGTTACTGATAATGGTGCTGCTAGACAAGCTGGATTAAAATCTGGTGATGTTATTTTGAAAGTTGGAGACGTTGCCGTAAATTCACCTTCAGAATTGCTTGAAATTATTGGTCAACATAATCCAGGTGATAAAGTAGATCTTCTTGTCAGAAGAAATAATAAAGATATGACATTCAACGTTGTACTGAAGAATCGTGAAGGAAGCACGAGCCTGACAAAGAGAGAAGAATTTAATGCACAATCTTCTTTAGGTGCATCATTTAAACAAGTACCCGAAAAGCTGAAACAAGATCTTGGGATAGACAATGGGCTTCAGATAGTCGGCTTGTCGAATGGCAAATTACGCGATGCAGGAATCAGAGAAGGATTTATTATCACTCAGATTGATGGTCAACCTATTAAGACTGAAGCTGATCTGGCTTCTGCATTATCGAACAAGAAAGGCGGTGTTTTAGTTGAAGGAATTTATCCTAACAGAACGCGCGCATATTATGGCTTTGGTCTTTAAGTGAATTATTACAGGAAGGTCTAATTGTATAATTACATCTTCCTGTAATTCAATGAACTTTAAATGATCTATAACTGTTATTAATCCACTAGTAGAGTATGCGGGAAATACTCTATAAACAACACTTTTATGAGACAATTAAAGATTATAAAATCAATAACTAACCGTGAAACTGCTTCACTTGACAAGTACTTGCAGGATATCGGGAAAGAAGAACTTATAAGTGCCGAAGAAGAAGTACTTCTTGCACAACGCATCCGACAGGGTGACCAAAAAGCTCTTGATAAGCTTTGTAAAGCTAATTTAAGGTTTGTTGTGTCTGTTGCAAAACAATATCAGAATCAGGGATTAAGTTTACCTGACCTGATTAACGAAGGAAATCTGGGACTTATAAAAGCTGCCCAGCGTTTTGATGAAACAAGAGGATTTAAATTTATCTCTTACGCTGTATGGTGGATACGTCAAAGCATTCTCCAAGCACTTGCAGAACAATCTCGTATTGTTAGGCTACCATTGAATCAGGTAGGCTCACTTAATAAAATTAAAAAGGAATCTTCCAGACTTGAACAAAAATATGAAAGAACTCCTTCATCCGATGAAATAGCTGATTCACTCGAAATACCTGAGTATAAGATTGATGCTGCACTGAAAATTTCAACTCGTTATATCTCAATGGATGCCCCTTTATCTGAAGATGAGGACATGAAATTTATTGATGTCTTTGTTGATGAGGATACGCCTGTTACCGATGCAGGCCTGATGAAAGAATCACTGGCACGTGAAATACAAAGATCACTGGCTACCCTTACTGAAAAAGAAAGGGATGTAGTCAATCTATATTATGGCATTGGTATGAATCATGGGTTAACCCTTGAAGAAATCGGTGCTAAATTTGACCTTACTCGAGAGAGAGTTCGCCAAATTAAGGAGAAAGCTATAAGAAGATTAAAGCATACTTCGAGAAGTAAACTCTTAAAATCGTATTTGGGTCAATAAAAAGGATTGTCTGGCTGTTACGACATTTGTAAGAAATCTCATTTTTTTCTAAAAAATGTTTTACAGTTAATAATTGGATGACAGTCATTTAATTTTGAAATTTGTTAGGAAGGCTTATTTATTGAGTCTTCCTAACTTTTTTAGTATTACCTTTTTCTAATTTTCCGATAAATGAGAAGCATAAATTTATTATTGACTTATAACCCTAATTGTAAATGAATTCTCCTTTAAGAGTTCTTATAGCTGAAGATAATTTATTAAATCAGAAGATTATTGCAGTGATGATGCAACGATTAGGATGGAGTTTTTGTATTGTGGAAAATGGAAGGAAAGCTGTTGATGAATGTAATCTAAACGATTATGATGTTGTTTTAATGGACATTGATATGCCGGTAATGAATGGATGGGATGCCACAATTGAAATAAAAAGAAATTCTCCGCAAATTCCGGTAATTGCACTTACAGCCTATTCTGAAGAAACTTTTAGGGAAAAAAGTTATAGCGTTGGAATGGATTATTTTCTTGCCAAACCTTACAACCATGAAGAAATAAGAAAGACTGTTTTAAAAAGTCTTGAAACTGAAAGGTGATCTTTTAATATTTTAATTAATTTTGTTTCCTTAAAGCCCTCCGCTTTATAACTAGGTTTGTATTTTTGCATTGCATCACGGGTACTTTGTGTTTCCGTGTTTTATTTTATTTTCAGAAGAAAGATAATGGAAAACAATTCATCTCAATTAGCATCCACTAAATACATTTTTGTTACTGGTGGGGTGGCTTCATCACTTGGCAAAGGAATTATTTCTGCTTCATTGGCAAAGTTGCTTCAAGCCAGGGGATATTCAGTAACAATTCAAAAACTTGATCCCTATATAAATATTGATCCGGGTACTCTGAATCCATATGAGCATGGTGAATGCTTTGTAACAAATGATGGAGCAGAAACTGATCTGGATTTAGGTCATTATGAGCGGTTCCTTAATGTTCCAACTTCTCAGGCTAATAATGTTACTACCGGTAGGATATATCAAACTGTGATTGAAAGAGAAAGACGGGGTGACTTTCTGGGAGCTACTGTACAGGTTATTCCACACATCACTGATGAGATAAAACGCAGGATTAAATTGCTCGGACAAACTAATAAATATGACTTTGTAATTACTGAAATAGGAGGGACTGTAGGCGATATTGAATCACTACCATATATTGAGTCTGTTCGTCAAATGAGATGGGAAATGGGTACTGATTGTGTTGTCGTTCATCTTACTCTTGTTCCTTACCTTGCAGCTGCCGGAGAATTAAAAACCAAACCTACACAGCATTCAGTAAAGAATTTGCTTGAACAGGGAGTGCAACCTGATATTATAGTTTGTCGAACAGAAAAGCATCTGAATGAAAATATGAGGAATAAAATTGCTCTGTTCTGCAATGTTAATCCAACTGCTGTAATTGAATCAATTGATGCCCCCTCAATATACGATGTTCCCCTCTTAATGCTTGAAGAAAAACTTGACATTGAGGTGCTTGAAAAAGTTAAAATGCCTAAGGACAAACTTCCTGATCTTACCAGATGGGAAGAATTCCTATACCGTTTAAAACATCCAACAACAGAAGTTACCATTGGATTAATAGGGAAATATGTTGAATTAAAAGACGCATATAAGTCAATTAATGAAGCAATAGTTCATGGTGGTGCTGCTAATCAATGCAAGGTGAATGTTAAATCAATTCATTCAGAAAGTATTACTGATGAAAATGTATCACTTCTACTTAAAGGATTAGATGGATTAATAGTGGCACCAGGCTTTGGACATAGAGGGATAGAAGGGAAAATCCTTGCTATTCAATATGCCAGGGAAAAGAAAATACCTTTCCTTGGGATATGCTTAGGTATGCAATGTGCTGTTGTTGAATTTGGTAGGCATGTATTAAACCTTAAGGATGCTCATTCAACTGAAATGAACCCTGATACTCCTTATCCGGTAATTGATATCATGGAAGAACAAAAAAAGGTTTGTAATAAGGGTGGCACCATGCGTCTTGGTTCTTATCCATGTAAAATAGAGAAAGGTACTAAGGTTTTTGAAGCGTACGGACAGGAAGAAATTGAAGAAAGACACAGGCATAGATTTGAGTTCAATAATAAATATTTGAAAGAATACACCGAGGCAGGTTTGCGACCAGTAGGTATGAATATTAAGAACAACCTGGTTGAAATTGTTGAATTAGAAGGACATCCTTGGTTTATTGGTATTCAGTTCCATCCTGAATATAAAAGTACTGTTGCTCAGCCTCATCCGCTGTTTGTTAACTTTATTAAAGCAGCAAGTACTTATCATGAAAAAATAAAATAGTTAGCTTCTTCGTAATAAAATTGTGCAGGATAAAATAATTAGCCGCATAAATAGAAATTTACGAACGCAACTAATTTTAAGATTGAATTTGCAATGCTCCTTTTAACTAAATTTGCGCCCTGATAATCATTTCATAAATACTTTCATGAATAAGAATACCATACTTGGAATAGTACTGATTTTTGCTTTAATGATTGGCTACACAGTTATGATGTCGCCTTCAAAAGAAGAATTAGCTGCACGTAAAAAAACACAGGATTCTCTGTTTGCTGTTCAGCAACTTCAAAAGATTTCAGCAAAAACTAAGGACTCTGTAGTTAAAGTCGATACTGTTAATAGAACAGCTACTCAAAATATAAGCAAAACTGATTCATCACAACTACAATCGAAAGAATATGAGCAATATGGTGAATTTGCTTCTTCAACAAAAGGTGAAAATGAAGAATACACTATTGAGAGTGATTTTCTTAAACTTACTTTATTAAGCAAGGGTGGAAGAATTGGTAGTGTTGAACTTAGAAATTACAGTACTTATGACCATAAGCCTTTGGTGCTGTTTAATAAAGATTCATCCGATCTAAATATTGCATTCTTCTCTGGAGTCCGTGCTGTAAATACGCATGATTTTTATTTCGTTCCATTCTGGCCTGATAGCAAGAATCAGGGAAATAAGAACATGAAAGTCACTGGTAACGATTCTTTAAAATTTGCCCTAAGATTATACCCGGGTTCTAAAGACTCAGCGTTAAAAGATAAGTATATTGAGTTTTTGTATACTGTTAAGGCTAAAAACTATCTGGTTGATTATAAAATCAACTTTGTGAATATGGATGGCATAATTGCATCAAACACAAAGGATATTAATATCGATTGGATGGCACGTTTAATGCGTCAGGAAAAGAACATCAAGAATGAAAGAAATACAAGTACTGTATATTATAGGCATGCCGATGAAGAAGTTGATAATTTAAAAGAAACAAAAAATGATGAAGTAGATGTAACTACTCCAGTTAAGTGGATTTCATATAGTCAACAATTCTTTTCTAATACATTTATTGCTGATAACCTTTTTCAGGATGTCACAATAAATAAAACCATCGAGCCGGAGACAGAACATAAATATCTTCAAACAATGGTGAGTACGATAACAATGCCATTGACAAGTGTTGATAATCAATCGTACGACTTTGGATTTTATTTTGGCCCTAATAAGTATAATATTCTTCGTAAGTACAAAATGGGCCTTGAGAAACAGATTCCTTTAGGATGGAGTTTCTTTTTAATGCAATGGATCAACCGCTTCGCTGTAATTCCAGTATTCAACTTCCTTGAAGGATTTAATATTAGTTATGGAATAATTATTCTAATACTTACCATCCTTCTCAAAATAGTACTCTTCCCGATTGCCTATAAAACTTACATCTCATCAGCAAAGATGAGACTACTGAAGCCTGAAATTGATGAAATCAATGCAAAATATCCGAAATCGGATGAAGCAATGAAAAAACAGCAGGCTACGATGGCTTTATACAAAAAGGCAGGTGTAAATCCAATGGCCGGGTGTGTGCCAATGTTACTGCAATTCCCTATTCTGATTGCAATGTTCAGGTTCTTTCCTGCATCAATTGAGTTACGGCAAGAATCATTTTTATGGGCAAAGGACCTCTCAAGTTATGATTCAATATTAAATCTTCCTTTTAATATCCCTTTCTATGGTGATCATGTGAGTTTATTTACTTTATTGATGACCATTTCAACAATTATCTACACCAAGATAAACAATGACATGATGTCCACGGGGAATCAGATGCCGGGTATGAAAACAATGATGTATCTGATGCCTATAATGTTCCTTGGATTCTTTAATAGTTACTCAGCTGGTTTAAGTTATTATTATCTGTTGGCAAATCTTATAACCTTTGCTCAGATGTTTATAATAAAGAGATTTGTTGATGAGAAGAAACTTCATGCTCAAATCCAGGAAAACAAAAAGAAACCTGTAAAAAAATCCTCTTTTCAAAAGAGACTGGAAGACATGGCAAAACAGCAGCAGAAAAAACGTTAAACTTTATATAAATGGATAATCAGGACTCTCAGGGAAGAGTGACAGGGTTTGGCGGAATATTTATAAAGTATAATGATCCTGAGAGGATTAAACAATGGTATGCTGAATTCCTTGGCTTTAATGTTGATGAATACGGTACAAGTTTTGAATGGCGCAAAAGTTCAAATCCTGAACAAAAAGCATACACTCTCTGGGCCCCTTTTTCTCAGGCTAGTGAGTATTTTAAGCCTTCAGATAAAGAGATAATGCTTAATTTTAGAGTTGATAATCTCGATGCTATTCTTTCTAAACTTGCTCAAAAGGGAATTTACCAGTTAAATTCTATTGAAGAAACAGATTATGGTAGATTCGCGCATATAGTTGATCCGGAAGGTTTTAAATTAGAGCTTTGGGAAGCAGATGATATAGCTTATGACAAGATGGTTGGTGAGAAGAAAACTTTTTAGTTATAATCTCCTACTCAAACTGCTATCCAAATAGTTCATTTGTGTCCTTTGTTTTTAATATTAGTAATTTTGTATAGGCCAGTGCTGATTTATACTTCATCAAGCTTTGCAAATGAAAGCAAAATTACCAGGAAAGTTTTATAAGGAATTCTAAATTTTCCTTCATTGCTACTTGAAAATTAGTGTATTTGATTAGTAGGTATTAAAAAAAATTAGTACCTTTGCCCCCCTGTTTTACCGGCTCGCATTATAGCTATTAAATGTGTTGTACCTGTCTGGTGAAACATCTAATTAACATAGTATTAACCCGGTTCCTGCGGGAGCCATAAAGCAAAATTAAATGACGAACGAACTGAACGTCAATGATGATGAATTATTAAATGCAGAAAAAGCAGCAGAAGAGCAGATCAGTGATATTGATCAGCAAGCTGATATCTCCGCTGGTAAGGATTCTGAAACTCAAATCACTACAGTTGTAACTACTGAACCAGTCCTTTTTGATGACGACGATGAGCCTACTGTAGAAAAATTAAAAGCACCACTAGTAGAACAAGTTTCACTTGAAAACTTTGACTGGGATGCAATCGGCAAGAAACATGAGAATTATTCAGTCGATGAAAGAAATAAATTAGAAGGACTTTACGATAAAACTCTAAGCTCAATTGTAGAGCATGAAGTTATTGATGGTACTGTTGTTGCCATGAATAATCGTGAAGTTGTTGTAAACATTGGATTTAAATCTGATGGAGTTATTCCACAATCAGAATTAAGATATAACCCAAACCTTAAGGTTGGTGATACTATCGAAGTATATGTGGAAAGCCAGGAAGATATGGGTGGACAATTAATCCTCTCACATAAAAAAGCACGTATTCTCCGTTCATGGGAACGCGTAAATCAGGCATTCGAAAAAGAAGAAATTATCAATGGTTATGTTAAATGCCGTACAAAAGGTGGTTTAATCGTTGATGTCTTTGGTATTGAAGCCTTCCTTCCAGGTTCACAGATCGATGTTAAACCTATCCGCGATTATGATGTCTATGTTGACAAAGTAATGGAATTTAAGGTTGTTAAGATTAACCAGGAATATAAGAACGTTGTTGTTTCACACAAAGCTCTTATTGAAGACGAACTTGAACATCAAAAAGCTGATATCATCAGTAAGCTTGAAAAAGGTCAAATCCTTGAAGGTACTGTTAAGAATATTACTTCTTATGGTGTATTCGTTGACCTCGGTGGTGTTGACGGTCTTGTTCATATTACTGACCTTTCATGGGGCCGTATTAATCATCCTGAAGAAATTGTACAGCTTGATCAAAAGATCAGTGTTGTTATTCTTGATTTTGATGAAAATAAAAAGCGTATTGCCCTTGGTCTTAAACAACTTACTCCTCATCCATGGGATTCTCTTGATGAGAATATCAAAGTTGGTGACAAAGTTGCAGGTCGTGTTGTTGTGATAGCTGACTATGGTGCATTTATTGAAATTGCAACTGGTGTTGAAGGTTTAATCCATGTTTCTGAAATGTCATGGTCACAGCATTTACGCACAGCTCAAGATTTCCTTAAAGTTGGCGATGAAGTTGAGGCAGTTATTCTCACTCTCGATCGTGATGAACGTAAAATGTCTCTCGGTATCAAACAACTTATCCCAGATCCATGGACTAATATCCGTGAGAAATATCCTCTCAATTCTAAGCATGTTGCAACTGTTCGTAACTTCACTAACTTTGGAATATTCGTAGAACTTGAAGAAGGTGTTGACGGACTTATTCATATCTCTGACCTTTCATGGTCGAAGAAGATCAAGCATCCAGCTGAATTTACCAAGATCGGTGAAAAGATTGATGTTATTGTTCTGGATGTAGATGTTGAAAATAGAAGATTGAGTCTTGGACATAAACAACTTGAAGAGAATCCATGGGATGTATTTGAATCAGTATTTTCTGTTGGATCTGTTCATAAAGGAACTATCACCGGAACAAGTGATAAGGGTGTTGTAGTTGCTTTACCTTATGGTGTTGAAGGGTTCGCTCCACTACGTCATATCGTTAAAGAAGACGGTAGTCAGGCAAAGGTTGAAGATGCTCTTGAGTTTAAGGTTATTGAGTTCTCAAAAGAGAACAAAAAAATAATCCTCTCTCATTCACGTATCTTCCAGGATGTTGCTGCTGAAAAAGCTAAGGAAACATCTAATGCTAAAGAGAGTGCTGAAACTACAACTAAAAGAGCTGTTAAAAAACTGAAAGATAATTTAGAAAAAACAACTCTTGGTGACCTTGAAGCTCTTGCTAATCTGAAATCCGATATGGAACAATCAGAAAAAGCTGCTAAAAACAATAAGAAAACTGAATAATATTCTTATTTTTATTACCAAAAAATCCCCGTTTATGGGGATTTTTTGTTTTATATGTTACTGATTACTTAATTTGTATTATGAAAGAATTCTCAGTTACCGTTCTTGGCAGTAGTGCTGCAATTGCTACTGAAAACAGAAATCTTACTTCGCAATTAATCAATCATTGTAACAGATTGTTTTTGGTTGATTGTGGTGAGGGAACTCAATTTAGAATGCGTCATCTAAAGATAAGAACTCATAGAATAAATAACATTTTTATCAGCCATCTTCATGGTGATCATTTCTATGGGCTTATTGGTCTGATTTCAACTATGCATTTATTAAGAAGAACAGAAGAACTAACAGTTTATGGGCCTCCACACTTACAAGAAATAATTGAATTTCAACTGCGAGCTTCTGAAACTGTACTTTATTATCCTTTAAAATTTATAGTAACAAATGCCAATAAAGAAGAGGTCATTTATGATGATGGAAAGCTCACTGTAACAAGTTTACCTTTAAAACACCGCATCCCAACAACAGGGTTTATATTCAAAGAAAAAAAACAACCACGGCATATTAACAAGGTAGTAGCTGACAGATTTGGGGTCCCTATTATTTATTACAATTCACTTAGAAAAGGAATCGATTTTATAGCCGATGACGGAGAAGTAATCTCAAACCAGCTTTTAACATTCCCACCTGATATTCCACGCTCTTATGCATTTTGTTCGGATACTATTTATAATGAAGATATTATAGAAAGCATAAGAGGCTGTGACTTGCTATATCATGAAGCTACATTTAGTCATGATCTTCATGAATCAGCTGCTGCAAAAATGCATTCAACTAATGTTCAAGCTGCTACTATTGCCGAAAAAGC
>JBLMZZ010000082.1:0-14555 GCA_050259095.1 Omnitrophica WOR_2 bacterium
TTCAAAGTCACTATGTTCCGTTGTTCCATGTTCCGGGTTCCAGGTTGTAGGACCGCAAAGCGCAGAGAGCAGAGGGCAGAGGGGTAAGATTGTTCCGGGTTCCCCCGATAGATCGGGACAAGCAATGTTCCGGGTTCCAGCATTCACCACATTCAGCGTTCAGACGGTTCTACGTTCAAGCGCTGAAGGCGCGCAATATGTCAGCACAGGGCGAAGCCCTGTGTAATGGATCAACACACACACCTGCGCCGTTAGGTAATTAATTACATAAAATATCATGATCTAACGGCGCACCCGTCATCTCGTAGCGAAGCGGAGAGATCTTTTGAAGTGGTTTACTGATCTCAATTTGAATCGCATCGTAGGGACGCACGGCGTGCGTCCTTAAAAATCGATCTTTTGAAGTGGTTTACTGACTTGTCTTTTACAACAGCTTTATTTCCTTTTATTTCAACGAGCCCAATTAAAAAACATGGTTGTTCTTTTTTGGCTGATATTTAATAATCCAATCTGCACTCCATGCAGTTCAACACATGAATTGAACAATGAAATCTGAACACCACCAACCTTTCTAATCTGACTCCGCAATCCTGAGATTGAAACACCTTTACTTTCAGCGGCAATAGTATTAACACCTGTCAAAGAAAAGCCAACAAGAGTATTCACCCATGTAGTACCTGCGCCGAGATAAAAGCCACTTAATTTGTCGACTTCCATCACAACACCACCGGAGCTTAAGGTAGCTCCCTTGATGTTCACAGTTCTTGAATCCGGCATTTCTGAAAAAATCAAATCATTACTCCCAAGAAAGCTGCCAAAAAATGGAGCAATAAGTCCTGCAGGCAGAAGTTCAATGCACAATCCGTTAATTTTGAGGGAATCTCTGTAATTACTTGGAGCAGCAATAAAACCTAGCGCCAGCCCATTTATTTCGTTAACTTTTATTTCCATTGGAGGGATGAAACAAATAAAAGTTTTCCGGTAAGTGGTATCCGGTTTCTCTGGTTTCGGAATGCAGTCTATCGTTTTTTTAAAGAATATGTCATAATCATTAAAGGCAATTTTTAAAAACAAACCCATAGGAGCATCAATTGCATAGTATATAGCTTCAATAGATTTATAATTCAAACTTAACTTTTTATCGCCTTCATGTTCAAAGATCAATGTATCTTGTTTTATGTCGATAAGCGATGATGTGAATCGTTCACCCATGACAGGCTTAATATCGACAATTTCATTCCTACAGAGATAGAAGCCGTGTACATTAAAAGTTGACATGTTTTTTCGAACAACTAACTTTTTGCCTTTCTTAACAAGTAAGGCAGTCCAGCATGTATCTGATTGACTGATTGCCGGAAAGGTTAATCCGGTAATGATTAAAATCATTAAAATAATAGATTTCAAAACTCCGTGATTGGACATTTTCTATAATTTATTGAGAAAAGCTAAAATAGGGCATTTATGAACGAAGTGTTAAAAAAAATATAAGCATAATTAACTTTTTCCCTCCTCGTTTCAGTTTTTGAGTTTATGTAATGGTTAATTGACTGATAATCATACTTGATTTCAATTTATATTTAACATATATAATGTAAATATTAGCTTAAATGTCTCAATGATTTCAAATATAATAATGTCAGTATATTTTTTTTGCGGAGAATAATACAAATCTCTAAAATATATTGTAGATTTGACATCGAAATCTAACTTAAACCATTGAATTATGAAAAATTCGTATTTATCCATTATTTTATTTACCACCATTGTATTTTCTTTTTCCTGTAAAAAAGATGTACAACAAAGTATTAATAACATGGACATTTCTTCAGACACGAAGGTCACTAATTTAATTAAAAACTTCAAAAATTCATTAAATAGTGGAATTAGATCTGACGATTCTGTCAGATTAGATAGCGCTATTTGGTATCTTTCAGCAACGGCTAATTATACATACGGTGATGCTTCCTTTGAAACTGAAAAGACATGGACAGATGAATGGGATTTTACATTAAATGTTTCAAATAATAAAATTTCACTTTCTGAAATATTTAATCAATATAATGACCTAATCGATGAATTAAGACAACACTATCAGAATAAAGATGAAGTGATTAAACAGTTAATTTCTATTTCTGTCAAAACAACAAATGTTAATGAGACTAATGTATTCTGTCGTGCATCTGCTTTATTCGGATTTGGTGGGCCTACTCCAATTTCTTGCTCTTTCGATAATAGCACAAGTTATTCATTTTGGTACTATCATCACTATAATGCCTTATGCGAAGGTCAGTCCACAATTTTGACGGATGCAGCAGAAGAAACCCAAAAAAGAATCATGATGTGCAAGGGGGTTCCTACAGGAAATTATTACTACGAAGAGATCCCTCCAATCAAAATTGATGATCCAACTCTCTATCCAATATCTCCAAACATTCCAAAAAACAACTATCATTATGCACACTTGTATTGGAACAGTAGTGAATACTCAAATTTTAATAGTTGCTTAATTCCTGAGGATTTAAATTTTTATTTAAATGCAACAAAAAATTTAATATATACAGAAGAAAATTTATTTCATACTGGAATAAGGCCTGTAGGAACAAGTTTAATTGGAATAGATATGTATGGCGCTATTGAAGAGCTTGGTTCATACACTATATACAAACATAAAGCAATTGTAAGATATGGATACCTCCGTTTTAGACCAGATCCCAAAGAATTCCTATAGTATGCCTAGGAAATCCAGTTTTCTGCTTTTATTTATGATTCTCCTCAAAGCTGTGTATTCTCAAAACAGCTTTGAGTTGAACTTTGGCGGCAATAATGATGAAATGTTATTTTGTATTAAAGAAATTGGCAACAATTATTATGTAGGTACAACATATAGTTATGAATCACACAGTTCTTGGCGATTTGCTGAATTAGTGAAGATAAATAAATATGGAGTTATTATTGATAGTCTAAAAAGAGATACTTCAAATGAAGTATTCTCAGAGATACGTAACATTATTCCACTAACTGAATCTGAGATGTTATTAATTGGTAGTAATAGAATTGATTCTGCCGAATTTTCATCAGTTTGGATTTTGAAGATTGATACTCTTTTAAATATTATTTGGGAGAGAAAGTTTGAGACTAATAAACCACTGATAACTAAGATTGTAACATCTATAAACAAGTATGGCAATATTATAATAGGTTCTACTCTCGCAATACTTAGTCCTAATCTTCAACGCAATCTTTTTTTATTAGAGATTAATCCAGAGGGGGATTCCCTTAGATCCAACTATATCACATCAGGTCATCCAATTTCGTCTGATCTTGAATCTTTAATCACAAATGGTGATGAATATCGTGCTTTTGTCCAGGGATTCAGTAATAATACCTCTTTTACAAATGTGCTTGTTATTGATTCAACACTTAACATAAGACAAAATAAACCAATTCCTGATATGATTGACATTTATTTGACAGCTCAGAGTATCGATGATACCTCATACTATTTAACCGGAAAAAGAAATTTTGATCAGTATTCATTCGATCTATATACTGCAAAATTTGACACATCCGGGCAAATGCTTTTTTCTGACACCTACGGTTCCGGAATATATGTTCCTGATGCGACTGCATGGGTTAAGACTATGTCAAGCATAAACAAAAACCATATATATGTTGGCGGTACACGATTCCAAAATGAGATCTTTTATATTTGCGATCCTTCATTCAAAAAGTCTTTAATTGTAATCAACTATGACTCTCTTTTAAATACAAATTGGGTAAAGACTTATTCTAATGACACTTCATGTTATAATTTAAGTGTTATTGAAGCAACAAAAGACGGTGGTTGTATTCTTGGTGGAATGTTATATTCTGATTCAAGACCTGAAAAGAAACTTGACCTTTTTATTCTAAAAGTAGATAGTCTTGGTATCGTTACTAAAAATAAACATCCTGAGAAGGAAATGTTCAAGGTTAAAGTTTATCCAAACCCTGGATCTGGTTATTTAAGAATATCATCCTTTCAACCTTCCAATGGTGAGATTTTTAGACTTTATAATTTACAGGGAATACTGCAAAAAGAATTACAACTTAGTGATAATGAAGAATGCATAAATACAATGGAACTTGTGACAGGTTGTTACTTTTGGACAGTAACATATAATGAGCAAGTCGTAAATGGTAAATGGATAAAAATAAAATAAGCAAAACACACATGAAACTTAAAACTTTATTATTCATTCCGATTTTTGTTGGAATAATTTCTAATGCTCAAGCACAATTAAATAGTTTTACATTATCGCCTTCAGGTACAACAGACTTATTCATGAAGTATGTTCCAAAAATCGTAACATACAATGGGACAAATTACATTACAGGTTACCTTACACTTTCCGCTTACAAGACCCAAGCCACTGGTGTTAATTATGATCCTGGCAATCCATTTCAAAAATTGCAATTACAGGGCGGAAACATATTGCTGTGTCGTTCGAATGCTACATCAAATACTCCAGATTTAAATCCAATATCAAGAAATGGTGCGGTTCTTTTTAGTGATTATGTTACATCGATTAATAATTGGACAAATGGCAAATGGGGAATTGAGTATGATAACCAATTCAGTTCAGGGGGATTAAACTTTTTTAACCCTACTTCAGAAATATCTGCGAGCAGAAGGAATTTTAACATATTTATTTCTAATACAGGTAATGTAGGGATTGGATTGGGTACACCTCAATCTAAACTGCATGTGAATGGAGAATTAACTGTTAACTCTCTTCTGAATCCTGGTCGCGATAAGGTTGTTGCAACAGATGAAATTGGGAAACTGGTTTTAATTGATGCAAGTTTGCTCAATGATAATATGGGTAATTGCATTCCAAATTATAATATTCAATTAGGAGATATGTTTCTTTCATATGATGGTACATCTGATGGAATATCTCTTGATAAAGAAAACAATGTTCTGATAAAAAAAGGTGCCTATATTAACAATGATTTATCCTTAAATGGTAATACATTTTTAGGAGGAAGAATAGAGGGATTGTCTAGTACACAGGAAGGTTTAATAATTAAAGGTAATTCTAATATAAACTCACCATATATACAACTTCAGGCAGGAAGCACTGATATAACACAAAATTTTAAATCATATGTTAACAGAAATTCAAGTCATCAGTTTCTAATAGATAATAAAATAAGAATGATTATTAAATATGACCAGATTGTATTAGGACAGGCAGGACAGGATCCAATTAGTCTTAATGTAAATGGAATAATCAATGCTAAAGAAATTAAAGTTTCTACAAATAGTTGGTCAGATTGCGTTTTTAATGAAAACTATAAATTATCGTCACTTAATGATGTAAGAAAATTTATATTTGAAAATAATCATCTTCCAGGTGTTCCGACTGCATCTGAAGTAATAAGTAATGGTATCAATGTTGGTGAAATGAATGTCATTCTTTTGCAGAAAGTAGAAGAACTCACTTTATATATACTTCAGTTACAGGATCAAATTTACGCTCTAAAAAATGCAAAATGAAATTGTATATTGTTTTCTGTCTTTGCTTTTTAAGCAATCTAGTGGCTTTCTCTCAAAGAGACATTTGTTTTGATTATAATTTATCAGGAGCTCGTGAACACAGAAAAATTTGTGTTATAGAACCTGAAAAAAAGAATTCATTCAATAATGATTCAATTTCAATTGAAGCTGATGATAAAAAGTTGAACATTTCTGTATTTCCGAATCCTACTCACTCATTAGTAAATGTTACAGTTACTTCAAGCAAACGTGATCAACAGTATTATTATATAATGAGTGATCTAAGTGGCAGAATCATTACTAAAGACAAACTCAGAATAGGTTCTAATTTATTAAGTTTAGATACCTTATTACCTGGCATATATATTATGACTGTGAAAACTAAGGATCAGCTTTTTGAATGGAAAATTATTAAGGAATAGAATTTTAAGTCAAGTTGATAAGATTTTAACAATTTAGTTTTATGAAGAAGTACATATTGATGACTATGTTTTGTATAGTCAGTAGTTTTCTTATGTCCCAAACAGTCCTCAATACATGGCATTACCCTTTTTTGAGTTATAATTATACTGATCCTATTTCAATTTCTTTCCAGCCGGGTTTTCATTATAAACCGGCAAATACAGATGTATACTTAAATGCCCGTATTGACCATAATATAATAGTGAATAATACATATGGTAATGAGATAGATCCAGATACTAGAACATTAGATTATACTTTGCCAGTCGGAACAATAGAGGGTAAAAGCGATGTTGCATTGACCGGTGCAATGACATACACGATTCCTATTTTTACACCACCAGGTGTAGCTGGCCTTGTCCCTAGTGTTTCATTAAATTATAATAGCCAATTAAAAAATGGCTTAGCAGGAATTGGATGGAATTTAAGTGGAGCAAGCTCTATCAGCAGAGTTCCTCAGACGATTTATTATGATCACCAATCTCATCCTGTAGATTTTTCTTCCTCTGATCGATTTTCTTTAGACGGTCAAAGACTATTAATAACTAATACTGCGAATTATGGTGATGATGGTAGTGAATATTTGACAGAAGTTTTTAATGGAAGTAAAGTAATATTACATAAAGATACAGAAGGTTATGTATGGTTTGAATGCATAAGCCAAGATAATTTAATAATGGAGTATGGTCATTCAGAAGATTCAAGAATTGAGGATTTATTTGGGGATGAGAAGAATATTATCAGTTGGAACATTAATAAGATTAAGGATAAATACGGAAATTATATTAAATTTATATATAAAAAAGAAGTTGTTAATGACATTACTTCTTTTCGCCTATCAGAAATACAATACACAGGAAATGAAGATATTAATAAGGAGCCTGATAATAAAATTCAATTTTTGTATTCACTAAGGCAAGACTACAAGATTGGTCATCAATTAGGAAATAATTTTAATAATAATTTATTATTAAAAGAAATAAGAGTAGTTGCAAATTCCCAAATTGTACGAAAATATGTTTTAGATTATTTCCTTGAACAGATATCTAAACTATCTAAAATTACTGAATTTGGTACAGATGGAAAGCCATTTAATTACACCGGATTCAATTATGGTCAACAAATACCTCCTAATCAAACAGTCTACTATGAATTACTTGATGGTAGCATTGATGATGAAGAAAATATATCAGGTTTAAACTATAAATATTTGCCCGGTGATTATGATGGTGATAATAGAACTGATATATTAAGAGTCGCTTACACTGATATTGGTGGTAATGAAGTCATTCAAAGATTTGAGCTATTTATCAATTGTACATACTTTATGGACTATACTGAGAAGCCATCTTACCAGCGTAAGTTGGACAGTAAAGATAACCCTGATATAGATATTTCAAAAGCTGAACACATTAAATTTGGCGACTTAAACGGTGATGGTAGAGCTGATATTATTCAAATAGATAATTTTGGTACTTATGGGAGTCCTGATTACAAATTCAAATGTTATTTTAGTAAACCTATTATATACAATACTAATTTTTCTGTCATCTATGAAGATGGATTTGATAAAATAGGTGCAATAGATATAGTTGAATATAATAATGATGGAATAGGAGATTTTTTAATTTATGCTAAATCAAGTAGTATAACTCAATATCTGCCTTATATTTTAGTCTCATCAACTTCTTTTGATCTTTATGCTGCAGTGTATAGTGACGTCATTCAACTCAGTAACATAGCAAAGTCAGAAGATCAAATTCAATTTGGTGACTTCAATGGGAATGGCTCTACTGATATCTTGGTACAATCGGATTTTCTTATAAAAGTGTATGAATATAATTTGAGTAGTAACTCTTTTAATAAAATATTTGATGATTTAGGAGTAATAGGCGACGCTCATTTTACACTTGGTGATTACAATGGAGATGGTAATACTGATTTGCTTTTTTATACTGATCCATGGACGGAATGGTTTAATTTTGATCCTCCTGATTTCGTAGAGCATACTTATGAGTGGCAATTTTATTATTCAAATGGGAAAAATTTTATAGAGGCTAGTAGCCCAATTAATTATCTAAATCCTCAAAAGTATGTTTATATACCAAGTGATTATAACAATGATGCCGTCTGCGATATATTAGTCTTAGGTCCTTTCGATGGACAAAATGATGTTGGAGCTAAAATTTTTTCATTACAAGGGGAAAATTTTATTACCGAATCTATTCAAGCACCATTATCATGTAATTGGCCTGATAGCAAATCTAGTTATAATGTTGCTGATATCAATTCAGATGGTCAAGCTGATTTATTAGCTTATAATAGTTCAACTAAAAAGTTAAACCTCTTATATTTTAGACCACATAGTGAAGAACATCTAATTACTTTTATTGTTGATGGTTACAATCGAGTTACCCAATTCCAATACAAACCTCTAACCAGTGCACCATTCTATACATCCTCTAATACTGAAGAGCATGCTGCAGAGTCAATGAACTCAGTTATCGGAATAAATATACCTCTTGTTGGAGTTATTTCAAAAACAGTATTTGAGAATTATAGTAGACAGACTTACCATATGACTGAATATTACTATGATCAATTTTTTATTCATAGATTTGGCAAGGGATTATTAGGTTTAAGAAGTCGTAAAACTCATGAGTTAGATCGTTCTGTAGAAATTACAAACTATTTTGATTTAAAGTATATAATCAGTTCTGATAAATTTTGTTCATTTTTACCATCCAAAACTGAATCTAAAATCCTTAATAATGTTACTAATACAATTGATTATACTTATGGTATAAAATTCTTGAGGCCAAATAATATTATTTCTTCAAGAATTCATGTTCCATTTACTTCGACAATAATTGAGCAAGATAATATTAAAAATACTAAGAGTAAAACAGAAATTATTCCATCAGATATTGACTTATTTGGTAACATCTTAAAAAAGACGGTAAAATATGGTGATAACAATGATAATTATGACCTTGATTTTGATATTTTTATCACTGAAATAGATCCTACCCTTTACAATAATTGGTATCCATGCAAAGCCTCCAGGTCAAAAACAATTACAAAGCGAGCCAATGATCCTGTCACTTATTATAAGATTACTGATTATAAATATTACAATACTGATAGAGACAATGGTACCGTACAATATGTCATTGACTACCCTGACATGGATAAGGAAACAACTAAAACCTATTCTTATGATCTCTTTGGTAATGTTAGTTTGATTACTTATTCTTCTAAAGATCCTAATGTTACAACAAAAACCGCACAATCAATTTATGATACTAAGGGTCAATTCATTGTTACATCCATAAATGAACTAGGTCATTCTCAAAATAGAATAATTAATAATATTGGATTAGTAATTATTGAAACAGATCAAAATAATTTAAGCAGCACTTTTGCTTATGATGGCTTTGGAAGATTAATTAAAATAATTGCACCAGATGGAAATGTTGCTGAAAAGATAATGTTATGGAATGAAGATTCACAATGGCTTAAATGTCTATACCATATAGATGCCATCAAAAAAGGATCTCCTTCCGTAATTACTTACTACGATGAATTTGATAGAGTTATTCGAACTGCAGTTGAACAAATGGATGGCAAGTTCTTGAAAGAAGATAAAGTATATCATTCTAAAAATGGTACACTTAATAAGGTTTCATTACCATATCAAGGAACTTCACCGAACCAATACACAAATGTTGGTTGGACTGTTTACAATTATAATAATTATGGAGCAATTGAAAGCTTAGTATTTGATACTCATCAAGAATCATATGAATACGATGTCTCTGCAAGGACAACTACAATTAAGAAGAAAGATTTACAAGGAAATGAAATAGACTTATCTAAAACATTAACATATAATTACCTCCAACAACTTGCCTCCATTACAGATAATTTAGGAACTGTTACTTATGAGTACTATGGTTCAGGACTGATTAAAAATCTTATAAATATTGATGGAACCAAGATTACTAATTACTATGATGATTACAATAGAAAAAAATCTACTGTGGATCCAAATTCTGGTACCATAGAATATAACTACGATGCTTTTGGAATTTTAAGATACGAAAAAGATGGTAGCTCTAATTCTTATACTTATCTCTATGATAAGTTGAATAGAATTAAAACTATTACTTCAAATACCGGTAATGTTGTTACCTACATATATGATGCTCCGGGAAAACCTGTTGGTTCTTTATCAGAGATATCCCATTCCAATGGTATTGTTTATTCTTACTACTATGATGAATTGACAAGATTAAGTAGAGAGACAGAAAAAATAGATGGAGTCGAATATTCATATGAGTATGTATATAATGAGTATGGCAATATCTCAACTCAAAAATATCCTTCTGGTTTGCTTGTCAAAAATGTATATAGTGATAAAGGATATTTGATTCAGGTTTTTAAAAATGATGATAATAAACCATTAATAGATATTCCAATTGATGGTATAAATGAACATGGCCAGTTGAATCATTATACATTAGGTAATGGTATAATTGTAGATAAATACTTCGATCAATATAGAAAATTCTCCGGAGTTAGATATGGAAGTGTTATGAATTTAGATTGGGATTATGATCCATTATACGGAAATCTAAACTTTAGAAAAGACATTACCAATCCTGCTAATATTTTGGTTGAAACTTTCCAACACCTTGATCAAGCTAAAACAAGATTAAATCAATATCAAGTTTCGAATGCACCTTCATTCTCAGTAGTTTATAATCCAAATGGAACAATCGATGAAAAGTCTGATATTGGGCAATACAACTATGGGGACATCAACCATCCATACGCCTTATCCAAGGTCTCAACATATTTAAATATCTTAAGTGATAAGCAGGACATTTCTTACACAGATTATTCTAAGGTTTCCAAAATAGTTAAAACTACTGGCTCTGACATTGTAGAGTTATATTTTACTTATGGACCAGAAATGCAAAGGAAAAAAACTGAGCTTATGACAAATAATATAATCACTAAAACTAAGTACTTTATTGGTAATTCTTATGAAATTGAGTACAAAGGTAATGAAGTAAGAAAATTGAACTATATATATGGGCCTGATGGTTTGATCGGGATTTATACAATAAATGCCAAAAATGAAGGAGAAATGTATTATATTCATAGCGATCATTTAGGCAGTTGGAAATGTATTACAGATGATTCTGGGAATATTGTCGAAAAGATGGATTATGACCCCTGGGGAAGAAGGAGAGATCCACAAACATGGCAATATACAATGAAAAATAAGGAGTATTTTTTTGATAGAGGATTCACTGGTCATGAAATGTTAGATGAATTTCAACTGATCAACATGAATGGGAGAATATTTGATCCACATTTAGGCGTATTCATAAGTGCTGATAATTATGTTCAAGCGCCAGAGAATTCACAAAGTTTTAATCGATATAGTTATTGCTTTAATAATCCTTTAACTTACACGGATCCATCAGGATATTGGAGTGGCTGGGATGATGTGGTTGTAGGTGCTGTAGGGTTTGCGTATGGATATGTCTCATATGGAATAAGTACAGGTGATTGGGGTTGGAATGCCGTCCAATCTGGTGCAGTTTATTGTGGCCTATTTTTAATATCTTATTATTCTGCTGGGACAATGACTCAAAGTGCTTCGGCTGTGGCTAATACAGCCAAATACCCTGCTCTTTCTGCCTTAGAATATTCAGGAAAAATGCTTGCTGGTAATATAGTATCAAGAGTAATACCACCAATAAATATTATAGAGAATGATGTATATACTGTATCCATATCACCGAATTTATCATTTGGTAATGGTTTTGGAATGGGTGCAAGTATAAGTATCGATGCTAAACATCAAGGTTGGGTTAGCGGTCTTTCAATTGGGTTTACTGCTTATGATTCTTATGGTGCTACGAATACTCGCTTTAACGAAAGTCGAGTCAACACCTATTTTGGTTATATTAGTAAAAGTGGCGGGTTTGTATATGGAATAAATAGTTTTAGCGGGGGCGGATTTGATCAGACAACCGCATCATGCACACTAATTAAAAAAATTGGAAATGAAATGGCGTCGCTGACATATGAGAATGACTGGATGTTCGGAATGCCTGGTCCGGATGGTGGTGACAGATACAGAACGGCAGCATTTAATATTAAATATGGTAAATTTGGTTTAGGATCAAATATGTTCACTGGAAATCCAAATGAAGAAGGTGATTTAGACATGGCCAATAGGTCAAATATTGTGATGGAAGTAGAAGGAAAACCACTTCGAGAATATTATAATGGCGGTACAGCAAACAAATATAGACTTGGAACACTTTATCTAAGTTATGAGAATTATAAAATAGGATCTAATTCAGAAAATTTCAGACATGTATTTCAGAATCGTGTTGCCCATGACTTGTTTACTAGTTGTGCTGCCAAATGGTATGAAAGACTTGGTAATATATTCTACTTTTATTCTTCATACGATACTCGTTCTAGGTATTCTCTTTGGTAATGTAATTTATTATTCAATTTTTAAGCAGTCGGTATAGCTTACTAAGTTTGTATAAAGAGCGTGAAAAACTGGATATAAAATATATGCAGTAAAAGGAACAAATGTTGGGTACGATAATGGTTACCTGCTATATTTGCCTCAACTTGTTTATTATTTTATTTTAGACCGAAGTATTCAACCAAACTTAGTTTGCTTAATTCTCTTCACTGATTCTAAACCTGTTTTTATGTGCCACAGAACGGCGGAGAGATCTTTTTAGAAAGGTTCACTTTCCTCAATTAAGGTATACCTTACTTCATACTTCCTTCATATTTTTGTAACATTTTACATTTTTTCGTACGAGTTTATGTACCTTTACACATAAAATCGAACCAATGGAAAGATTAAGAATCCAGAGACTAGAAAATTGGAAGAAGAGCAGTTCTCGGAAACCATTAATAATCAGAGGTGCCAGGCAAACAGGGAAAACATGGTTAATGCAGGAGTTTGGTCACAGGTTTTATGATAAGATGGCCTATATTAATTTAGAGAAATCAACTCGTCTGACAACTGTATTCTCCGAAGGATTTGATGTGAAAAGAATAATTTCAGCCTTCGAACTTGAATCCGGGATAACAATCGATCCTCTGAATACACTAATTATTATTGACGAAATTCAGGCCATACCAAAAGCAATTACATCTTTAAAGTATTTTTATGAGGATGCACCCGAATACCATGTAATGGCCGCAGGGTCTTTGCTTGGGGTAGCGCTTCATTCTGATGTATCATTTCCTGTCGGTAAAGTCGATTTCATGGATTTGTATCCCTTAAACTTTACTGAATTTTTGTATGCTTGTGGAGATGAAAAGTATGCTGACCTTTTGAAGAAAAAAGACTGGGAATTTGTTACCGCATTTAAAAATAACCTTATCAGTCGCTTAAAAGAATACTATTATACAGGTGGAATGCCCGAAGCAGTGAAGACTTTTATCGATGGAAAAGGATGGAACGAGGTAAGGACTGTACAAAAGAATATTCTTAATGCTTATGAACTTGATTTTTCAAAACATGCTCCTTCTTCTGCAGTGCCCAGGATACGAATGTTGTGGAATTCCATTCTCTCCCAACTGGCTAAAGAAAACAAAAAATTTATTTATGGATTGGTGAAGGAAGGTTCCCGGGCAAAGGAATTTGAAGTAGCAATTTCCTGGTTAACCGACTGTGGACAAGTTTATAAGATTCATAGGATCAAGAAACCCGGAATACCATTAAAAGCATATGAGGATTTAAGTGCTTTTAAACTTTTTATTGTTGATGTAGGTTTACTCGCAGCAATGGGTGATCTGGATTCAGGAACACTTCTGGAAGGCAATATCATTTTTACAGAATTCAAAGGTGCTTTAACTGAACAGTATGTTTTACAGCAATTAATGAGTGAGGACAGATTTGTAATCAACTATTGGTCGTCTGATAATTCCAATGCTGAAGTTGATTTAATTGTACAGTTTAAAAATGATGTTCTTCCCATAGAAGTAAAAGCAGAAGAAAATCTTCACGCTAAAAGCTTGAAAGTATTTTCGGATAAATTCAAACCAATCATCTCAATACGAACATCCATGTCCGATTACCGCAAGCAGGATTGGTTACTAAACCTGCCATTGTATGCGATAAACACTTTATGTGAAGATAACTAAACTACCCAACTTTAATGCCACTATGGCAGTATGTGATACAGTTGATACCCTTTGATACCTTTTGATACCTTTTGTCAGTTCTCGTGTCAGTCTTTTTAACTGCCAAAACCTGACACCAGGGTATCAAAAGGTATCATTTCACAAATTTTCCTCCTATAGCATGAAAGTTGCTTTTAGCTATTAGTTAAAAGCGGGAATTCTGAAACATTGAAACACTGGAATATTTCGCTGAACGCTGAACGACATTAACGCTAAACGCGTTAAAGTTCTTTGACATCTTGTAAACAATTACCCGCAAATGTTGTGAAACATTCACGGTACACCAATGCATATGTTATTGTGCAACTGT
>JBLMZZ010000083.1:0-2578 GCA_050259095.1 Omnitrophica WOR_2 bacterium
CTGACCTTCATTGGTATAACTCAAGTCACTAGCAGTGAAAGTACCAGCTTCAGCACATGAAATGGTAATATCGTCAGGAGTATTTATAAACTGTGCTTGTGGAGCAGGACTTACGGTAATAGTCTGTGCGTATGTAATTGTGCGTTCACAATCATCGGTATATGTCCAGGTTTGTGTTAATGTACCACCACACTCAGAATAAGTACCTGCAATATCGCCGGAAACAGTCCCTGCTATCAGACAACCACCCTGACCTTCATTGGTATAACTCAAGTCACTAGCAGTAAAAGTACCTGCTTCAGCACATGAAATGGTGATGTCAGTAGGAATATTTATAAACTGTGCTTGTGGAGTTGGAGTTACGGTAATATTCTGAGTGTGTATAATTGTACGTTCACAGTCATCGGTAAATGTCCATGTCTGTGTTAATGTACCACCACATTCAGTATAATTACCTGCAATTTCGCCGGGAACAGTCCCTGCTATCAGACAACCACCCTGACCTTCATTGGTATAACTCAAGTCACTAGCAGTAAAAGTACCTGCTTCAGCACATGATATGGTAACGTCGGTTGGAATATTTATAAACTGGGCTTGTGGAGCTGGAGTTACGTTAATAGTCTGAACATATTGTATGTTACCACCCCAAGGATCAGTATAAGACCATGTTTGATATAATGTACCTCCACACTCACTAAAAGAACCGGAAATAACACCCAATACAGAACCAGATAAACCGCATTGCCCTGACATTCCGTTACTATAAGAAAGTATCGTGGGTGTAAGTGATGATGCTTCCAAACAAGAAATAGTAACATTATCCGGAGGTGATTGCCATGAGGCAGCAGGTTTAGCACTAACAGATATCATTACATCGTCATCAACAGTACATGTATTAGCACCATCAGAACTAACTGAAGTAAATTTCAGCACAGCATTACCATCATAAACCTTAACCTGAGTATCTTGTACATCAGGATTTAAGATAACAGGTGCTTGTGTTCCTGTATAAGAAACAACACTCCACGTTGTAGAGATAAGTGAATATCCCATTACAGGTATTGCATTTCCATCTAATGTAAATGTTGTAAAATCCCCTTCATCACATAACACCTGATCAGTTCCTGCATTGATATTTCCAATTGTCAGAGCCTGAAGTTGAATTGGATCTATAAAATCTTGCAAAGTAGCTTCAATTGACGGAGATGCTTTTGATTTAATAAATAAGGTATTTATGGCAGTATTCACACAAGGAATTGACATGTTAAGAAATTGCGAAAGATTTACAGCACCTTCTACATAAGTGTTTGCGGCATAAGAATAGCTACCGAAAACAGGATAAGTTGATGAAATGGGTGTCAGGTTTTCTGCTGCATATGCAATAGAAGTCAAGTTGCCGGTAAAAAGGACATATGAATAAGTTCCTGGTGTAGTTAATGATTCTTTCCATGTACGTACTTGAAAAGTAGTAATTCCGTTACCAAAGTTTGCTGTAACAACAAAATCTCCTATAGTTCTTCCTCCATGAGGACCTTGACTGGTAAAAGTTCCATCTGCATTTTTAGTCACAGTATTTTGTAAAAACTCAAAGTCAAGATAGGACTCCCCACTTGATGATTTACGATCAGAAGAAAAGATTACCCACTTATCTCCGGTGGATGCGTCGACTGTTAAATGCAAAAAAGCATGATTAATATCACTCTTACTATTTGCGCTTTGCATTTCCCAGAGCATTGAATTTGGGTTATCATATATTTTGCCTCCTTTGAAAACATCATCGGCTGTAGGAGCATATTTGTCGATCAAATGAAAAGTCATAAGTGGATTAACCGGACTTCCATCCGCATTAATCACAAATCCACCATTGCTTGCTGAACCTTGCAACCAGTCACCTTCAGATGATGTAGCATTAAGATTTCCATCAATAGCAAAACCACCGGTAGGAGGAAAAATATTTGCTGTTCCGGGGAGTTGAGCTTGATTGTAGTTAAACTTAGCGCTTAATAAAATGATCATTAAAGCTAAATAAAATCCGGTCACTACACTAGCCTTCGGATAAAGTAATCCCTTTTTCATAATACATGGTATTAGATGAAGACCCAACTTGAACTAACAAGCAGGACAGCTTAATAAATAATATGTAATTCTTCGTTTCCCTTAGTTATCTTTCAAAGTTGAAAGAGATTTCTCACAAATATTCTGATTTGGTCTTTCCCCCCGAAAATTCCTTAAAATCATATTATGAAAAATGCATAACTCGATGGCAACAAAATTATCTCCTATAAAAGCCCTGCACAATACGTTTAAATACTACTTTTTTTATCAGGATTGTGTGAAAGAGACTACGTATTTATACGTATTCAGCATGTTGAATATGGTAGGAATAAAAAGAAAAACATCCTTTAGATTAATGAACATTCAGCTTAATTTCGCATAATATTAGCTCTGATTTTCATTGAAATAGGCATTTATATACTTATCAGATTTAAATATTTATTAATAAAATCTCTAGTGGTTTAATAAGTCATGAAATACACCTGGTGGTGAGAATCACTTATTCTCCTCTTTTGTAGAAAGT
>JBLMZZ010000084.1:0-5336 GCA_050259095.1 Omnitrophica WOR_2 bacterium
TAAATTAAACAAGTGATTGAACAAGACCCCTTTTCTTTTGTTTATCAATTTCTATCAAATGTTAAACAATGAATCGATTTATACTCACAATATTCTTTTTAAGTTGCCTGAATGTATATAGCCAAAAGGTTCAGGAAAAAGCTGTTATTAAAGGACGGGTATTTGATGTAAACAGTAATGAACCACTCCCCTTCAGTAACATTATTATTTATGGTACAAACACCGGAACAGTCTCTGATACGAGCGGAAAATTTGAATTTCAAAATATCCATCCAGGGTTTATTAAATTGGCTGCTTCTTCTGTTGGATATGAGACTTATGTAAGTGAAGAGATAATGCTTACCAATTCAAAAATCGTTAACATCGATATTCCGATGGTAAGATCACAAATTGAACTGGAACAAGTAATAGTTAAAGCTTCTCCTTTCAGAAAACCTGAAGAAAGTCCGGTTTCTATGCGATCCCTCGGCATCAAGGAACTTGAAAAGAGTCCGGGTGGTAATCGTGATGTTAGTAAAGTAATTCAAGCGCTTCCGGGTGTTGCTTCCACTGTATCTTTCCGCAATGATGTAATTGTTAGAGGAGGCGGACCGAGTGAAAATAAATTCTTACTTGATGGAATTGAAATTCCTAACCTAAATCATTTCTCTACACAAGGAGCTTCAGGTGGTCCGATAGGAATGATCAATATTGATTTTATAAGAGAGATTGATTTCTATTCTGGCGCTTTCCCATCTAATCGTGGTAATACGTTAAGTTCAATACTGGAAATGAAACAAATTGACGGTAATAAGGAAAGAATCGTCACTAAAGCAGCCGTTGGAGCAACTGACTTGTCATTAGCATTGAATGGTCCACTATCCGACAAAACGACTTTCCTTTTTTCTGCAAGGCGTTCTTATCTCAAATTCCTCTTTAATATCATTGGATTGCCTTTCCTTCCAACCTATAATGACTTTCAATTTAAGGTAAAAACCCAGTTTGATAAAAAGAATGAATTAACAATTCTAGGTATCGGAGCAGTTGATGTGATGAAATTGAATACCGGTATTGAGAATCCTGATGATGGTCAACAATATATACTGAATTACCTTCCAGTGTTTAAGCAATGGAATTATGCCATGGGAGCCGTGTATCGCCACTACCGGAAGAACTCATACGATACCTGGGTTTTCAGCAGAAATATGTTGAATAATGAGTCGTACAAACATGAGAACAACGATGAGTTAAAGCCCTTCCTTCAAAATTACTCATCACAGGAAATAGAAAATAAATTACGTTATGAAAACACCGGAACTTATTCCGGTTATAAATTAACCGTAGGCGCCGGTTTGGAATATGCCAAGTATAATACCTCGACTTTTCAGAAAGTATTTATACCAAGAGGGCAAGATACCCTAAGGGAATTAAACTTTGGCTCGTCATTCGATCTATTTAAATGGAATGTTTTTGGCCAATTAAGTAAAAGCTACTTTGATAATAAATTGATTCTTTCGGCAGGACTCAGGTTAGAAGCCAATAACTATTCCTCTGATTTTAGTAGTCTATTAAAGAATTGGTCGCCCAGATTCTCAGCTACTTACCAAGTAACCGACAAATTCTATATTAATGGGAATTGGGGGCATTATTTGCAACAACCTGCCTATACAACCTTGGGTTATGAAGATCAAAGCGGTAATATGGTCAACAAGCTTAATGATCTTACATTTATCAAAGCTGACCATAAAGTTCTTGGAATTGAGTACAGAAGAAATTCTAACTCGAGAATGACTATTGAGGGATTTTATAAGAAGTACTACGACTATCCGGTTTCGGTAAATGATTCCATCTCTTTAGCCAACAAGGGCGGTGACTTTGGAGTGTTTGGAAGTGAGGAAGTAACATCAACCGGTGAAGGGCGGGCCTTTGGATTTGAAGCATATATCAGGGATCGACTATTTAATACCATTGACCTTATTACTTCATACACTTTTGTGAGAAGTGAGTTCAAAGATTCAAAAGAAGTATATGTACCTTCTGCATGGGACAACAGGCATATCTTGAATATTACGCTTGCGAGAGAATTTGAAAATGACTGGTATGTAGGATTAAGGTGGCGTTTTGTAGGCGGATTACCATATACACCTTATGATCTTTATCGGTCGTCATTGATTGATGCGTATACAGTTAAACCGAATGGATATCTTGATTATAACCGGTTTAATACTGAGAGATTATCTCCTTTCCATCAGCTTGATTTAAGAGTTGATAAACAGTTCTACTTTAACAAGTGGATGTTAACACTGTATTGTGATGTTCAGAATGCCTATAATTATCAAACCAAAGAACAGCCACAGATCATTCCTGTTACTGATTCTAATGGTAATAAGTTAGTTGTTGAAGGTGATCCGTCTCGTTATCAGTTAAAGATGGTATCAAATGAATCGGGTACAGTACTACCAACCATAGGAATAATTGTAGAATTTTAAAATTACTTGCGACAGCCCAAAAAGTCTTTATAATACTTGGCTGTTGAAATGCTCCGGAATTACTGACTCCATCTTTCTTTCTTTTTTTCATCCAATAACCTAGCGGTCAATCCTGCAAGTTATTTTTATCGGTTTTCAATCAGCTTATTGAAGTTTGGATAATATTATCTGAGGAGGATAAAAGCATGTAAAAGTGGGGTTAAATTGTGTTCCTATATACATCCCATATACCCTCCATATACATCCCATATACGTTCTCTATACCATTATGGTATATAGGACTTATCTGGGAAGAGCTTAGTATCTATATGGCGATTAAATAAATCCTATTCCTTTTCTTATCCAACAATTAATAAGAAAACAATGTGTATTAGTTGCTTTTATTATAACTTTTTGGTACTGATCACTTATAGTAGTTTCTGGTACTTTCTCTTTCAGAAATCACAATGGCAGTCAAACTGCGTATACTTCAGGATGATTTTAGCCGAAGGAAGAATGAAGACACTGCATTATCAGTGCAAACAATTGAGAAGGAGCTGAATAATCGAGTTATAATTTTATATTATAAAAGGCACTCATTCAGAACTCAAAATAAGTTCTTTCCATGAGACTTATTCAATAGTGGTTTTCAAAGCAAAGGAGGATCTTTAATAAAGATCAGGAGTTGATGATGAAGAGACAACCTCCAAATATGGCTAAAGGAACAACTACCAAAAGTATAAGTCCAATTGCTACATACTTTTTCTTTTTTAAGAATAATACCGGTATTGCCAGAAGATAGAGTGCAACTAATATTACCGATAGTATTGTAGCCTTATTTTCTTTTAATGACCCAAACATCCATATTGATAAAGAAGTCATCAATATTAAATACAAAAAGCCCAATAGTACTCCCGTTGCAATATCCTTAACCTTATTGGATTTTTTTGAATAATAGTCTTGATCACTGTTGACCGGGTGGTTATTCTCAGGAAGGTCTTCCATATCTGTTTATTTGTTTTAAAATTAATTCTTTTTCACTGAAAACAAGCCATCCGAGCACAAGTAATGAAATAATCTGAAACCATGTAAAGCCAATAAAAGCCGTACGTTCTACCCTTATATATTCTATTAAGAATCTGAAAATGAAGTATGCAATCATCAAAAAGGAGAATAAAGCACCGGGAGGAGGTATATATTTTTTCTGAATAATCTTTATAACAATGAACATACATGCCATAAAAATTGACTCATATAGCATCGTTGGATGTCTGTACAACCCATCACCAAAATTAACACCCCATGGTAATGAAGTTGGTTTACCATAACAACAACCATTGAAGAAACAGCCGAATCGTCCTATTGCAACCCCTGCTGCAATTGCAGGTGCAAACAGATTTCCACGACGTGTCTTCATGTGCATGAATCGTTTAGTAATCCACACTCCAATAGTTCCTCCAATAAGTCCGCCGATGATTGTCCGACCCGAAAAAATAAAGTAAACCAGCTCATTAGTTGATCCAATCTTATCAATGTTAATCATCAACTCAAGTAGTTTTGCACCAAGAGCTGATCCGGTAAATGCACCTATAGCAATTAGGAATGGGAATTCTCCTTTGATATTTGCCTTCTTTACTTCGTGATAATAGACAATAAAACCTGTTAGAAAACCAAGAGAAATAAAGAATGTATAGGTTGGAACCGGCCAACTTGCAATATGAAAGATTACCGGCATTACGCCATGGGTCTGATTAATCAGGTAACTGCTCATTTTTGGTGCTTTTCATGCAACATTTACCATCTACAGTACAGCTATATAATTTTGATGCCGGACAAAACCCAAATGCAGAAACTGTCTTTAAAATAGCAAAACCAAACAAGGGATACCAAGCCATTGAGGAATCGGATAAAAGTACAGATGCCAGACAGATTAAAGAGAATGCAAGTGCTAATGAGTGAGCAAAGTAGATTGAATTTTGATCAACAACTGTCTTTGATGAATTCAGCATTTTATCAAATGTCAAATCAAACAACACAATCATAGGTGCCCTTTTAACCTTCAGGATAGCAGATAAAAGAAAAATCACGCAAACAACTGCAAGTATAACTTCTGATTTAAGGAAGAAACTTACCCAAATAGCCACTGCCAAACTAAATCGACAGAATGCAAAAGAGCTTTTAGAAATTTCGACCGGTCTATATGTTATCATTTATTTGTTTTTTAGGGTACTGAGATTAAGCAAGCTATCGACCTTTGGAATAAACATTCCTGTTTTTGCAATATATTTTTTATACCCCGGGAATTCTTTCATTAATAACTTTTCTTCCAGTCGGGCCCGATAATACATCATCGGTATAAAGATAACAATCACTGAAAGAAGAGAAATGTAATCAGTGTAAATAAATGAAGCACCAATAAACATCCAAATTAAAGAGGCATATAGGGGATGACGTAAATAGGAATATATACCTGAATTAATGTGCTCATGACCCTGATAAATAACTATTTGATTTGCCCACTGCTGTTTTAGCCTGAATCTGCCAGTTAAATTGACAATAGACCCTGTTACTATTAAAATAGCTCCCAGAACAGAAATCAAATCATTGGTGAGTTGCGAGTTAAAAGCAATTCTTCCATTTCCTGAGCGCAAAAGGAGATAGAATACTAGAAAATATGCAAACATGCTTCCGGTTTCAACTATGCTCTTTCTGCGATGCTTAACTTTTCCCGATTTATGATATAGAATAAAATCAATAAAGACTGCAGCAATGACTGCCATTGTGCATAAGGCAGCTATGATGTTACAAATAAGAAATGTACTAACTGATATTTCAGGCATTATTTCGATGTAACAGATTATATGTTGAAAATGGAATTTTACGAAGATC
>JBLMZZ010000085.1:0-4636 GCA_050259095.1 Omnitrophica WOR_2 bacterium
GCCTTTTTACTCATAAAGAAAGAAACAACAAACATTACTGAGAAATAGATTATCAAAGGAATTGCAATCCTGACCACATCAAAAGGTATTTTAATGATCATTTCGCCCTTTAGCGAGAACATCACAAAAATGGTAAAGAGCAGTGCTATAAGTGTTAACGGACTTATTGCAGGTACAAACTTTCGTTGATACCAATCTTTGCTTTTCAATTTAATCATGATTGTTCTGGTTAAAAACCCTAAAGCAAAGGGAATTCCCAGATAAATCATTACACTTTGAGCAATACGACCAATAGTTATTTCAGCAACCTTATCAGTAACCGGTAATCCAAACCAACCAGGCAAAACGGCAATGAAAAAATAAGCATAAACCGAGAAAAATAACACCTGGAAGATTGAATTAAATGCAACAAGTCCGGCTGCATATTCTGTATCACCCTTTGCAAGTTCGTTCCAGACAATAACCATGGCAATACATCGGGCTAATCCTATAAGAATCAGCCCATACATATAGTCAATGTTAAACTGGAGAAAGATTATTGCCAGTATAAACATTAACACCGGACCAATAAGCCAGTTTTGAATTAAGGACAAGCCAAGTATCCGGGTATTTTTAAAGACGTCTTTCAATTCCTCATATTTAACTTTTGCTAAAGGAGGAAACATCATTACTATCAATCCAATAGCAATAGGGATATTCGTTGTACCCGATGATAAACTATTCCAAAAATCAGGAATACCCGGACTTATCCAACCTGCGAAAATACCTGCAAACATTGCCAGAAATATCCATAACGTTAGATATCTGTCAAGAAACTTTAATCTTGGTTGTGATGGCATTGTCTTTAATAATTTAGTTGTTAGTTAAATTAAATTTACTTTGTAGCCGATACTGTGATACTATATAATCCTGCCCCACTATCACGGTATTGTTTTAATTCTTCAGCACTAAGATATTGATTTAGTATTTCATCAGGAACCTCAATTTGTTTTGATTTATGTACTGTTACATCCCTGAACCCATTATCTGTTATTATACCCAGGTATTCATCTTTTTCAATTGCTCCTGAAACACAACCTGCATACATTTCAGCATCGTGAAGAATCTTTTCGGGTAAAGCACCTTCTATCACTACATCCGATACACAAAAATGACCACCCGGCTTCAGTACTCTTTTAATTTCACTAAATGCCTTTTGTTTATCAGGCACCAAATTTAGCACACAATTAGAAATAATTACATCAATTAAATTATCACTGAGAGGCATATCATCAATGTCGCCTTTAACAAACTCAACATTCTCGTAGCCAAGCTTTAAATTGTTTGCATTTGCTTTTATGAGCATTGCATCGGTAAAGTCAATTCCATAAACTTTGCCTGTTTCACCTACTATTGATCTGGCTACAAAACAATCATTTCCTGCCCCACTGCCCAGATCGAGCACAACATCGCCTTTTTTAATACCTGCAAATTGTGTGGGAATTCCACATCCTAATCCTAAATCTGCTTCGGGATTATACCCTTCAATCTTTTCATAGTTCTCACTAAAACGGGTGTAATCATCTAATGAGCAGCATGAAGTTGCCCCACAACATGAGTTTTCATTTTGTGTTTTGCTTTGCTTAGCAATTAAATCGTACTTTTCTCTAACGATTTCTTTTAATTCTTTGTCTTTCATAATTGAGCTAATAAAGTGTTATTGTAAAAATTATAAAACGAGTCTCTTATTTCATCTCTTACCCTGATAAATTCACTTTCAATAAAATCCTTGGTACCGGTTGCTTTAGATGGATCCTCGAAACCCATATGAATCCTGTGTTTTACTTTCCCTGAAAAATATGGGCAAGCTTCATTTGCTTCGTCACATACCGTAATCACATAATCCCATTGATCATTGAGATACAAATCAACCTGCTTCGAAGTATGATCACTAATATCAATTCCGGCCTGTTTCATCACCTCAATAGCCATTGGATTAACCACTCCCGAGGCTTCAGTCCCTGCCGAATGTACTTCGAGCCTAATATCGAAAGATTGCAGAAACCCCTGTGCCATCTGACTTCTGCAGCTATTTCCTGTGCATAGAATGAGTATCTTCATTGAAATATTACTTTTGGTTTCACAAACAACTTCGGCCGAGCGAATTGGCTCAAAAAACTCATTAAAGAGCTTTAAATATTTATCAATAGATCCTGAGCATAAGCAATAATTTATTTTCAAACCATCAATCTCACCATGTATCAGACCAATGTCCCTTAACTCTTTGAGGTGCTGTGAAACGGTAGTTCTGCTTAATGGCAGATTACCCGATATATCACCTGAAATGCAGCCGGGTGTTTTAGACAAATATTCAAGTATTGCCAGTCGCGCAGGATGAGAAATTACTCTTGCAAATAGCGAAAGTTCTCTTAAGTTTAAATTGAATTTTTCTGATTTATTCATTACTATGTTTTTATGTCGCAAACATACGACATATTATATTAAATCCTACAAAAACAGAAAATATTTTTTTAGTACACCAACTAATCCCCGAGTAAAGCAACTGTTATAAAGCAGAAAATTATTGAATTTATCAAGTAAATACTCACGGTGAATACCATACCCGGCTAAACATAAATCAGGTGATAAATAGAACTTATTAGAAAAAGGAAGAAGTTTTATGAATATGGAAAGAACTATAATAATAAGTGATTGGTTGAAAATTGAATTTTGGTTTAAGCGTACATTAAGCGTACATTAAACGTACTTTAAGCGTTGTTTTACGTTTAATGAACGCTTATTGATCGTTTAGCATAAGCTTAATGAAAATATTAATCTTTACCCAATCTCTAATTAAAACCAGCCGAAACTTAACTTATTCGATTTTTTTTCTACAATTAAGGTGCTTAGTGTACTTTAATTTTACTTTGATTTCCTTACATTTGTACAAAGCAACCACCTATGAAGAAAAAAACTATTATATTATTGTCCCTCGTGGTATTATTGATTCTCATTCAATTGATTAGAGTTGATCAAACGAATCCTGAAAGCAATCCTAAATATGATTACTTTGTAGTTGAATCAGTACCTGCCAATGCTCAGGCAATTATAAGAGAATCATGTTATGATTGTCATTCCAATCAAACCGTATATCCTTGGTATTCTAAGATAGCACCTGCTTCATGGTTTTTGCAGAATCATATAAATGAAGGCAGGCACGAATTCAATTATTCTGAATGGGGTAATTATTCTTCTAAGGATAAAAAGGAAATGCTTGAAGACATGATTAAAATGATTGATGAGGACGAAATGCCTTTAAAATCCTACTTACTCATTCACCGCAATGCCCGATTGACTGATGAAGAAAAAACCATACTCCGACAATTATTCTTAAAAGAAAGTGCAACCGGTGCTGTTGCTTCATTGAATTAGTGCCTTAGAGTGCTTCAGGTACCTGCAATACCAATTTTCTTCAGCCTTCTTTAATTCTCATAACAAAGAAATCAAGTACTTTTGCCAAAATTTCCTCGTAATGAGAACTATATTTATGCTAATTGCCTCTAATGTCTTTATGACTTTTGCCTGGTACGGACATTTAAAATTTAAGGAAACTGCTTTGTGGAAGGTTATACTCATTAGTTGGGGCATAGCCTTATTTGAATATATGCTCATGGTTCCTGCCAATAGAATAGGGTCAGGTACATTCTCTGTTGGCCAATTAAAGACAATTCAGGAAGTAATCACTCTACTCGTATTTGGCGCCTTTTCTGTCTTTTTCCTAAAGGAACCTTTAAAGTGGAATTACCTGGTGGGATTTGGTTTTATTGTTATTGCCGTCTTTTTCATTTTTAAAGAATGGTAGTTCTCATAATAAAAAGTGGCTGTAATCACATTAAAGAATAACTGATCTCACGATAAAGCTTGCTAGCACTCACGATAAATCTCTTGTAATAGTTTGAATGATTTGATCAGGATCATTAGGCAACCATTTAATAGGCACTCCCCTCCTCTTCATTCTTCTAAACCATGTCATTTGACGCTTTGCAAATTGATGAATAGCAGTGTTTAATAACTCAACCATCCTATTATACGATAATTCTCCCTGCACATACAAGGTAACATATTTGTATTCAAGTCCGTAATATTGCATAGTCTCCGCACTCACACCTTCATCTATCAGTTGTTTAACCTCATCAATCAAGCCTTCTTTAAGTCGTGTTTCCAACCTGCTCGTTATTCTTCTTCTCACAATGTCTCTTGGCACATCAATACCATAAATAAATTCAGTACAAGGTGCATGATCATAAAGTGACTCTCCTTTATTTTTGCCTTGCTCATTCCCAGCAATCTCAATTGCCCTTATCAGGCGATCTTTATCCGTTATATCTGTCGTGTTATGCAGTGCTTTTTTACTCTTCAGCATTTCAATGAGCTGGTCCTTAGATAATTTCTGAAGGTTGTTGTGCAGATTCTCATCTTCTTTCACTTCCTTAAGATCATACAGGCCAAGTGCTGTCTCAATATACATACCACTACCACCGCATACGATAGGTATTTTCCCTTTACTTAAAACTTCCTGATACGCTTTATCAAAGGCTACCTTGTATTGAAATAAGCTAAACTTTTCTCCGGCATCAGCAATATCAATCAGATGGGC
>JBLMZZ010000086.1:0-2671 GCA_050259095.1 Omnitrophica WOR_2 bacterium
AAAATAGGGATCTTCAGAGCACTACAATTGGGTGATCTGATGTGTTCAATTCCTGCAATCAGGGCTTTAAGAGAAGAATTTAAAAATGCAGAGATTTTCCTGATAGGGTTACCTTCAGCAAAAAGCTTTATTCACAGGTTTCCTCATTACTTTAATGGGTTGATTAAATTTCCCGGGTATCCCGGACTACCTGAGCAAGCGTATGACATAAAAGAAGTTTCAGCATTCATCACTGAAATGCAAAAGCAGAATTTCGATTTGATTATTCAAATGCAGGGTAACGGAAATATTGTGAATCCTTTAGTTGAATTGTTCGGAGCCACATACACAGCCGGTTATTATCGGCCAAATGATTACATTCCTCATGGGAAGCTTTTCATTACGTATCCCGATGGTTTAACCCATGAAATAGAGCGACATCTTATTTTAATGGAACATTTGAAAGTCAACCAGCAAGGGAAATATCTTGAATTTCCTTTAATGCCCGACGATTACAATGAACTTGAAAAGTCGGGATTAGTAATGGAGGCCGGCAGTTATGTTTGTGTTCATCCAGGTTCTCGGGGCTTATGGAGGCAATGGCCTACTGAATACTTTGCACGTTTAGCCGACTATTGCGCTAAGCGGAATAAAAAGATTGTCATAACAGGTACGGCCGAAGAGTTACCACTTGCTGAGGAAACTGCCCGATTTATGAACCATGAAGCCTTAATTGCTGCGGGGAAAACAACACTTGGTGCTATGGGAGTCTTAATCAAAAATGCATATGCACTAATATCAAATTGCACTGGAGTTTCGCATATTGCTTCAGCTCTTAACACTCCCGGTATCATTATAAGTATGGATGGAGAACCTAATCGCTGGGGACCTTTAAACAAAGATATACTTTATACCATTGACTGGACTAAGGAACAAGATCCCACGAGAGCAGAGAATGCGCTGATTGAGCTATTTCAGAAACTTCAGGATAAGGCAACCGGTGTTTATATATAGTTCTGTTAACATAGCCTATGACTTCGTTTTTACTTCTGATACTTGAATTCACTGAGAACTCAAATATCCTGCTATTCGTTTTCCATGGTGTATGCTGAGGATTTGTTTGAGCATATAGTACAATTACCGGTGTCTTTAAACCAGCAGCAATATGCACAGGTCCGGTATTGACTGAAACAAGTAATCGACTCATACTTATCAATGCAGCTAATTCCGAAATATTAAAAACTCCTGCTACAGAGTGACCGATTTCTCCTGTTTCTTCTTGTAATTTATTTGTAAGTGGCTTTTCATGAGCAGAACCGGTAAATAATATTGGGAAACCTGATTGTTCATGTATTTGTTTGGCCAGCTCTATCCACATTTCCAATGGGTAAGCACGTTTTAATTCACTTACCCCTGCATGAAATATAATATAATCGGGTTGATCAGGTATTATCTCGTTAAGTTTTTCTCTAACGATATCGTATGCTTGTGTTGGAACTAAAAGTGTGATATCTTCGTTGTTAACACTTGCGCCCACATGTTTTACAAGGTTTAAGTCACGCTCAACCTGATGAAGAATATATGAATATGGTTCCTGATCCGGTATCCAGTTATTAATTAAATCATAAGGATTCTCTCTGCAGTAAGCAAGCCGTTTAGGTATTTTCGCCATCCATGCAAGCATAGCTGCAGGAAGAGGATTCTGACTATAAACTGTGAATATAACACAAGCATCAAAATTCCTTGATTTCAGATATTCTGCAAGTTGCATGAATTCTACCGGATCTAATGTTTTGGCGGTTTTAACCCATGGAACTGAAACTGCGATTGTTTCATCAATTTCAGGAATTAAAGAAGCTGCTTCAGCTGCAAGTTCTGAAGTAAGTGCTGTAATTCTACAATTGAATGTTTGCTTAAGTGCTTTAATAGCAGGTGATGACATTATCAAATCACCCATATTATCGGGTCGGATGATGAGAATACTTCTGCAACCAATCCAATTCATATATCGATGTATCTTTCAATTAAACTGTTGGCGGTGATTATTTCCGAAATTTCACTGAAATTATTTACTGTGAAGTCAGGTGTTCGGTAGTTTCCTCTCACCCATTCTGTTTCATTACCTATTCCTATCAGTATAGTTTTGCATCCAGCTCTGTTACCTGCTTCAATATCATCAAGAATGTCTCCTATCATCCACGAATTCTTAAGATCGATATTATGTTCTTCAGCAGCCGAATAAAGCATTCCGGGAAGAGGTTTACGGCAATTACAAGTTATGCTGTAAGATGCTATTATTCCATCAGTGTCATGCGGACAATAATAAAATCCCGATAAGATTACTCCTGCTTCCTTAAAAAGTTCAACTAACCTTTTCTCAACTTCTTTTATTTGATGTTCACTTATAATTCCTCTTGCAATGCCTTGCTGATTAGTAACAACAATAAAAATAAAGCCTAACCGGGAAAGAGATTTCAAAACTTCTGTTGCACCATCAACTAAGCTGATCTTTGAAGGATCACTATAGTAAGCGATATTTGGAATCAACGTTCCGTCTTTATCAAGGAAAATTGATTTTTTCACGGTCTATTATTGGTTGCTATTTTGTAATTACGTGCTTGTGAATTTTTAGCTTTTACCAATACCAGTTCTTTCAAGGCTGAAGATTCCACTCCTTTTGTTACTTGAGACA
>JBLMZZ010000087.1:0-5067 GCA_050259095.1 Omnitrophica WOR_2 bacterium
GAAGAAGTACTCTGGAAACGTAAAATTTTTATAACTCAAAAGTTCTTTACCTCGTTTGTTGTTGATATATTTGCTGTTTACTTAAATAATTATAATAATTCGAATATGAAAATAACTATTGTTGGTACCGGTTATGTTGGATTAGTCACAGGTACATGCTTTGCTGAAGTAGGAATCAACGTTGTATGTGTTGATATTGACAAAACCAAAGTTGATAACTTAAAGAAAGGAGTATCACCAATTTATGAGCCAGGGCTTGATGCAATGATTGAAAGGAATATCGAAAAAGGCAGATTGATGTTTACTACCGACCTTTCAACTTGTGTTAATGATGCTGATGTTATTTTTATAGCTGTAGGTACTCCTCCCGATGAAGATGGAAGTGCTGACTTAAAATATGTTCTTGATGTTGCCCGTACTGTCGGTAAACACATGAATAAACATATTATGATTGTAACAAAAAGCACTGTTCCTGTGGGCACTGCACGTAAAGTGCGTGAAGCAATCCAGGAAGAACTAAAAAAACGTGACTTAAAATTAGATTTTGATGTTGCATCAAATCCTGAATTCCTTAAAGAAGGAGATGCAATAAATGACTTCATGAAACCCGACAGGATTGTTGTTGGTATTGAATCACCTGTTGCTGAAGATATAATGGCCAGGCTTTATAAACCATTTACTTTGAATGGGCATCCCGTAATATTTATGGACGTTCCTTCGGCTGAGATGACCAAGTATGCTGCCAACTCAATGCTTGCAACCAAAATCAGTTTTATGAATGATATTGCCAACCTTTGTGAGATCGTTGGTGCTGATATCAATATGGTGCGTAAAGGTATTGGAAGTGATAGTAGAATAGGTAACAAATTCATTTATCCAGGAATAGGTTACGGAGGATCATGTTTTCCAAAGGATGTTAAAGCACTGATAAAAACTGCTGACAAACATGGTTATAAAATGAGAGTGTTAAAGGCTGTTGAGGATGTTAATGATCACCAAAAATCAGTTCTTTTTAACAAGTTGATGAATTATTATGATAATAAGATATCCGGCATGACTATAGCCTTGTGGGGATTATCTTTTAAACCTCAAACCGATGATATGCGCGAAGCACCTTCATTGGTAATCATAGAAAAGCTTTTAGAACATGGTTGTAAGATAAAAGCCTATGATCCGGTTGCTATGGAAGAATCACGACGCAGAATAGGTGATAAAATTGAATATTGTAAAGATCCTTATGAAGCTGTAATGGATGCAGATGCCATTTTGCTGGTGACTGAATGGACAGAATTCAGATTTCCTAACTGGTCAGTGGTTAAACGGCTTATTAAGAAGCCTGTTGTGTTTGATGGACGAAATATCTTTGATCGTGCTGAGTTAAACAGTCTGGGTTTTGATTATTTCTGTATTGGTGTAAAGACAACAAAAGCATGAAGAAAATACTGGTTACCGGTGCGAATGGTCAACTTGGAAGCCAATTAAGAAAATTAAGTAAGAGCTATCCTCAAATTGATTTTTTTTTCACCGATGTACTTGAGTTAGACATAACTTCTGAAGTTCAGGTTGCAAAAATTCTTGAAGATTTCAAACCCAACTGGCTTATCAATTGTGCTGCCTATACTGCAGTTGATAAATCAGAATCAGATGCTGAATCTGCCAAGCTTATTAATACCGTTGCACCTGCTCTGCTTGCCAGATTATGCGAGAGTGCACATTGCCGAATGATCCATATAAGTACTGATTATGTTTTTGATGGTCATGCATATCAACCTTACACCGAGGACAGTGTAAAGAATCCTCAAAGTGTTTATGGTCATACGAAATCAGATGGTGAAGACCTTGTTCTGGCAAATAATCCCCGTTCAATTATAATTCGCACTTCATGGCTTTATTCGGCTTATGGCTCAAATTTCATGAAAACAGTATTAAGATTGGCAACAGAAAAAGGGAATATGCGTATTGTCAGCGATCAAATTGGTACCCCAACATGGGCTGGAGATCTTGCTTCTGCTGTATTAGTTATGATTGAAAAAGAACTTTTACCAGGCATTTATCATTTCTCTAACGAAGGGGTCTGTAGTTGGTATGATTTCGCAAAAGCCATCATTGAAATTACCGGAATTAACTCCAAAGTTGATCCTATTCCCACGGCAGAATATCCTTTACCTGCACCAAGACCTTTCTATAGTGTGCTTGATAAAGCACTTTATAAAAGTACTACCGGACAACAAATACCATATTGGCGCGATAGTCTTAAACAGTGTCTTAAAGAATTGAATGAATAAAGCTGAATTAAATAAAATACATACCAAGATTTTCGAAGCAGCAACTGATATCCTGAGTATTCTAGGACCAGGTATGCCTGCTAGCATATATCGATCAGCTATTTTACATGAATTGAGGTTAAAAGGTTTGTTAGTTAAAAAAGATATACCTTTTTCAGTAATCTATAAGGATTATAAAACCGGGGAAATCAATATTGACCTGTTGATTGAAAATAGTATCATGCTTGATATAATAGATAATACTGAAATTTCCTTGCTTAACATCGCACAGATGCAATCGAAATTGAAAATCACACGCCTAAAGATGGGAATAGTTGTTACCTTTAATACACTTAATATTATAGATGGCTATAGAAAGGTTCTAGCTAATTAACAGAGCTATGAACCACACGAAAGCTTCAGTGTTATAAGTAAACAAAAGAAATCATAAATTCATTTTTATCATGACCACCAAAACTGTAGAACCGCAAATTTTAGAGAAAGCCAAACAGTGGCTATTGAACGATTACGATGAAGAAACAAGAATGAAAGTTCAGCACATGATTCAGTTTGATGAAACTGAATTAATAGATAGCTTCTATCGCGATTTAGAATTTGGTACAGGGGGTTTGCGTGGTATCATGGGAGCCGGCACCAACAGAATGAATAAATACACTGTTGGGTCTGCAACACAAGGGCTTGCTAATTATCTTAATAAAAGCTTTAAAGATAATTCAGCAATCAGTGTTGCTATAGCATTTGATTCAAGAAACAACTCTCAATATTTTGCTAAAGTAGCTGCCGGAGTTTTAAGCGCCAATGGTATTAAAGTCTTTCTTTTCGAGAGCCTCCGACCCACTCCCGAATTATCATATGCTGTACGCTATTTGAAATGCCAGGCAGGAATTGTAATTACAGCGTCTCACAATCCCAAAGAATACAATGGGTACAAGGTTTATTGGGATGATGGCGGTCAGTTAGTTCCCCCTCATGATGAAGGAGTTATTACTGAAGTCAAGAAGATCACAACTATTAAGGATGTGAAATTTGAAGGTCAGGAAAAGAATATTAAAATTATAAGTAAAGAAGTTGATGAACCATATTTGAAAGCTGTAAAATCTCTTTCGCTTAATCCGGACATCATACAAAAGCAGAAAGATTTAAAAATAGTTTACACTGCAATCCATGGTACCGGAACTGTATTGGTACCAGCATCTCTTAAGAATTTTGGTTTTACCAACGTAAGTACCGTCGAAAAACAAATGATTCCTGATGGTAACTTCCCAACGGTTGCATCACCAAATCCTGAAGAAAAGACGACTATGAGTATGGCACTCGATCAAGCTAAAGAAATTGGGGCCGATCTCATTCTAGCCACAGATCCTGATGCTGATCGTGTTGGTGTTGGTGTTAAAGATGATAAAGGAAATTATATCCTTCTAAATGGAAATCAATCTGCCTCTTTACTAATCTATTATCTCATCACTCAATGGAAAAAGCGCGGCAAGATTACAGGTCATGAATATATTGTAAAGACTATTGTAACCTCTGAACTTCTAAGAGATATTGCCCATGACAATAATGTTGAATGTTTCGATGTACTCACTGGTTTCAAATATATCGCTGAAAAAATCAGAGAATATGAAGGCAAAAAGACCTTTATTGGTGGTGGTGAAGAAAGTTATGGCTATTTGGTTGGAGACTTTGTACGCGATAAAGACGCTGTAATCTCCTGTTCGATGTTAGCTGAAACAGCAGCGTGGGCAAAAGAACAAGGCCTTACTATGTTTGAGCTTTTGGTTGACATTTATACTAAATATGGATTTTACCTTGAAGAACTTGTCTCACTTACAAAAAAAGGTCAAACAGGCGCTGAAGAGATTCAAAAGATGATGGATGACTATCGAGAAAAGCATCCTGAAGAAATCAATGGACAAAAGGTAATTGCTGTAAAAGATTATCTGAAGCAAATAGAAAAAAATCTTATTACCGGTAAGCAGTATCCAATTGAACTCCCCAAATCAGACGTATTGCAATTTTTCCTTGAAGGAGGAAGTAAAATCACTGTGCGTCCTTCAGGTACTGAACCAAAGATTAAATTCTATTTCGGCGTAAAAGGAACACTAAGTAATAAAGATCAATATTATAATGTTAACAACGCAATGCGCTCCAATCTTGAAGCTATGATTAATGCACTCAGCTTAAAATAGCGAGGATATTATCTTCACAAGAGTGGTAAGGGTTTTAGCGTTTTGAAGTTCCCGTTAATGGTCCTCACCCCGGCCCATCAGGTGGGGCATGGAGCTTGGAAGCCATTGAATAACATGCCATTATGATTATTATAAGGACGCACGCCGTGCGTCCCTACGATGTGATTCAAATCAAGGTTAATAAACAACTTTAAAAGAAATATTTTTTAGGGACGCACACCGTGCGTCCCTACGATGTGGTTCAAATCAAGGTCAGTGAACACTTCAAAAGATCTCTTCGCTTACGAGATGACGGGTGCTGTCATTGTATTAGGGGGAAAGTGAGGGCGCTTGGCAAATTGATTCACTATTATTACTGACTTTTCAGACACCCTCACTTTCCCAAATCCTAGCAATACACCGGACAGTTGCACAATAATATAAGCATTGATACGCCGTGATGTTTCACAACATTCTCGGGTAATTTTTTACAAGATATCAAAGAACTTTAACGCGTTCAGCGCATTAACGCGTTCAGCGTCAATGTCATTCAGCGTTCAGCGTTGCAAACCATTCCTGGCTCTTACCTCATCCCCCAAACATTCTCCTTATTA
>JBLMZZ010000088.1:0-3682 GCA_050259095.1 Omnitrophica WOR_2 bacterium
TCAGCAAAAGCCTCTGTATTGCTACAACTGAGTAATCCTGAAAAGTGTGGCTCCGACGGCTTCTATGCCGGATTATCCTTAGGATTAGTCTCACCGATCTCGCATGATCTGAATGATCTCACAAAAGCTGCATTTAACTTTAATGATTTCCGCCCTTCTGCCCAGTGCTTCTGGAGTATGGATTACAGTTACAGCTTCCAGATAGCGAAAGGATTCTATTTCAATGTGGGCGCTTCTGTAACGATGCCCGGACTGGTTGGTTGTTTGGGCAGGATGGAGATGCAGCCCAACTCGGATTATACGATTACCCGCGATAAGATTAAGATGTACTCTGTTTCGGGCTTTATAGGCTATGGTTATCGTTTAGTTTATTAAAATGAATGCTGCAGATGCTGAAAATGATCAACCAACAAGCTATTATTTGCTATTCGTAATTCTGTAAATGTTATAAAGTATAGTTAGCTAAAATCCAAGAAAGCTAGATCAAGAGATAATAAATGTCCGAAAAATATCGTATCTTTCGGACAAATCTCCATGAGTTATGGTTGAACAAGAAAAAAAAATAGCCCAGGAAGTGAAGAAACGCATTGCAGCTGGGGAGAAAAGCAAAATATACTTTGTAAACAATTTCTCTGATCTGCAAAATGACCAGACAGTAACGAAAGCACTTCAGAGACTTTCGGCAGAAGGTTTTTTAATTCGTTTGTCACAGGGCATCTACTTATATCCTGAACCAACTCGTTTTGGCGCACTACTCCCATCTTTAGATGACATTGTAAAAGCTATCGCAGAACGGGATAATGCCTTGATATTGCCTACCGGAAGCACAGCATTAAATAAACTTGGCTTTTCAAGTCAAGTGCCAATGAATGCTGTATATATGACAACAGGCTCAACTAGAACTATAAAGGTTGGAAATCGAAAATTATCGTTAAAACACAGTGCCCCAAGAAATTTTGTGTATAAAGGAACGCTTATGCCTTTGGTTGTTGAATCTCTGAAGGTGTTAGGGGAAAATAATATTGATAATGAAGTAAAGGTGAAATTAGGGAAAATTATATCTTCTATATCTGAAACTGACTTAAATACTTTTGTTGAAGACTTACAATATACTCCGCAATGGATACGAACAATAATTCAGAAAATAACAAAGAAAAACCAGCTATAAACAGTTGGCAACATCTTGAGCACAATGAACGTATAACCATTTTAACTCTTGTTGCAGCAGAAATTGGTACTATAGAGAATGCTATAGAAAAGGACTGGTGGGTAAGTATTGTATTAAAGGCTCTTTTTCAGACGACTTGCTCCAAACATCTTACTTTTAAGGGTGGAACATCATTAAGTAAAGGGTGGGACTTGATTCAACGCTTTTCGGAAGATATAGATTTGGCTCTAGACCGATCTTTTTTTGGGGATGAGCCTAAAAATAATAATCAGAGGAAAATCCTAAGAAAGAAAACCCATAAGTATATTAATGAAACATTGGTGCCCGAATTGGATGTTGAATTAAAAAAGATTGGTGTTGATGATTATTCTATATCAATTGAAGAAGGTGCTGATTCGGATAAAGATCCAACAGTTGTATTTGTGAATTACACCAGTATATTACCTAATCAGAATGAATATGTTTCTCCTGTGGTTAAAATTGAAATAAGTTGTTTATCTATGTCTGAACCTAGTGAGCCACGAGAAATGTCATCTCTTATTTTAGACTATTATCCGAAAGAAGATAGCATAAATTCGTGTAATGTCGAAACTGTTATTCCTACTCGAACCTTTTTAGAAAAGATATTCTTATTACATGAAGAACTTAGTAGAGATATTCCCAGACATTTAAGAATGTCAAGGCATTTGTATGATTTGGAAAAATTAATGGATACTGAATATGGAAAAAAGGCTTTAGAAGATCCAGAACTATATAAGCAAATAGTGAATCATAGAGCAGTAAATTATCATCTTGGATATGTTGACTATGGTAACCACCATCCTTCAACTATTGAATTTATCCCTTCTAAGGAAAATCAAGTAAGATGGAATGCTGATTATAATGATATGGTTACAAACTTTATTTATGGCGATAGCTTGCCTTTTCAAGAATTAATAAAAAGAATGGAAGAGTTAAAGGAACGTATTAGGAATATAGAAATAGAGAATCTTACCATGTAAAACCTTTGCATTGTCCGAATTTTCTTAAATTTTTCGGACAAATAATAGATGGATGATAATTCAATTTGGGTGCTTCTGTAACGATGCCCGGACTGGTTGATCTTGTAAACATCAAGCGACGGCCAATAAAATGAGACGAGACGCTGTTTAGATACATAAACACATAGCAAAATGAGAAACCTGGTATTCTTTATGCATACTTCACTTGACGGTTTTGTTGCTGGACTCAAGGGTGAAATGGATTGGATAAAAGTTGATGATGAGATATTTGACTTTGTTCCTACGGTGACCGGAAAAGCTGATACTGCGCTTTATGGACGTGTAACCTATGAAATGATGCAGAATTATTGGCCCGATGCCGGCAATCAACCAAACGCATCAAAACACGACAAAGAACATTCGGCCTGGTACAATAAGGTTCCAAAAGTTGTCTTGTCAAGGACAATGAGCGAGAAAGGACTGGACAATACCGTAGTTATTAGCGATCATCTTGCCGACAACATAAATAAGATAAAAAACCGGGACGGCAAAAATATTCTGATTTTTGGAAGTCCGTCTGCCTCTAATTCATTAATAAGTCAGGGTTTGATAGATGAGTTTTGGTTATTCGTGAATCCGATAATGCTTGGAAAGGGAATTCCCTTATTCACAGGTGTAACCGAAACGATTAAACTGAGTCTTATAGAAACGAAAACATTTTCATGCGGAGTAATTGCACTTCACTACAAAACTGAGCGCGATTAATGGGAGAATTGAAACAACATGAACCTGGAGCTTTGTGCTTCAATCCGGGTTCAGTGCTGATGAATAAAGCTTATGTTTTAATTTCTATGCTTCTGCTTTTATCGGCAACTTTATTCGCACAGTCAACCGATCTGGTAAAAAGTGACAGCATTGTTTATCAACTTCACAAAGCAAACATTGGTAAGATTGCATTTATGGGGCAAATAGTCCCAATGGAAGATTATAAGGAAACTGACTTTCTAACTTCATTTGAACTCAAAGAGAAAACTGATTTTAACATTAGGGTATTTCTCGGCAACTCATTGACTAATTACCTGCATTTACTTTCGTCACAGCTGACTGCCGATGAGCTTACAAGAAACGGAAATTATCAGTTCACATTTTTCGTTGACAATAAAAAGGTTTATGTCGAAAATCTGAATGCCGGTGCAGGAAGTGCTGATAGTAAGAATCGACGAACAGTCTTTAGAGTTCCTTTAATAAGCTCAACCAATGAAGATTCATGGGGCAGGTTTCTTTGGAATCGGTTTTTGATGAATGGTGGTCAGGAAGTTTTTACAAGTGGAGAACACATCCTTAAAATAGAAATCAGGCCTTATTTGAAATTGTCGGAAGTACTGACAGGAAACATAATTGCCGAAGGACAAATAACAATCGTTGTCCCGGAAATTAAAATCGATGAAAATCTGGTTAAGATTCAGGCAATCAAACCACTCAGGGATTGGCAGATTTCAACAGAAAGATTTGATGATGCAAAAATTGAAGAACT
>JBLMZZ010000089.1:0-5238 GCA_050259095.1 Omnitrophica WOR_2 bacterium
CCAAAAGTTGATCCATGTTCACCTGGTTTTATTGTAAGCATAATTTTATCATCAGCCAACACAGCAGAAATAGGATAAACACCACCAGATAAAGCTTTACCAAGAATTAAAATATCAGGACGAACGTTTTCATGATCACAAGCAAGTAACTTACCTGTACGTCCAATACCTGTTTGAACTTCATCAGCTATGAATAATACATTCTTTTCCTTGCACATCTGTGCAGCTGAGCTTAGGTAACCTTCATCAGGAACAAATACACCAGCTTCACCCTGAATAGGTTCTACCAGGAATCCGGCTACATCAGGATCCTGAAGTGCTAACTTAAGAGCGTTCAAATCATTGTATGGTATTTTAATGAATCCCGGTGTAAAAGGACCATATCCAGCATATGATTCAGGATCGGAAGACATTGATACAATAGTTATTGTACGGCCATGAAAGTTGCCTTCACATACAATAATTTTGGCTTTATCTTCAGCAACCCCTTTTACCTTATAAGCCCATTTACGACAAAGCTTTAAAGCTGTTTCATCAGCTTCTGCCCCACTGTTCATAGGGAGTACTTTATCATAACCGAAATATTCTGTAACGAATTTCTCATATTCACCTAGGCAATCATTAAAGAATGCTCTTGATGTAAGAGTCATCTTTTGAGCCTGTTCAATCATAGCATTAACAATACGAGGATGGCAATGCCCTTGGTTTACTGCTGAATAAGCTGAAAGAAAATCATAATATTCCTTTCCTTCCACATCCCATACTAAAGCTCCTTTACCTTTTGCCAATACTACAGGCAATGGGTGATAATTGTGCGCACCGTACTTGTCTTCCAGTTGCATCAGTTTTTCAGATGTCATTAAATCGATCATGATAAAATATATGTTAATTAATTGTCAATTACTCCAATGGCTAGCAAAGATATAATTATTAAACCAATGCCCAAAGGAAAAAGGCTGGTTAAGTTTTCTATTTACCTTTAAAATAAAATCTGATTCTTTAAATTCTATTTATGTAACAATTATTTGGAATAATTACCTTTGCAGAATTAAAACTTCAACAACCAATAAATATAATCCATGAAAAGTTTTTACTTCCCTTGTGCAATTGTTCTGATTATTTCAGCTGCATTAATTTCACAGTCATGTAAGTCAGGAAAAAAAGATTCAAAAAGTTCTTCCTACACAAAAACCATTTCAACTAATATTGAGAACCTGGATTCATTATCCAAGGTTATACCATCAACCTGGAAGAATCTCAATACTGTAGTTGAAGGAGTAGCTTCATCAGGCAAGTACGCCAGTAAAATTGATTCTGTTCATATCTTCAGTATGTTGTATGAATCAAAGCTTAGCAATATTGACAATAATATACCGGTAGGAGCAACATTTAGTGCCAAAGGATGCGCACTTATTCCTGATTCAAAAGCTATAATGGTTATTTCAGTAAATCATGATAAATATTATAGTGGAGTATCGGTAGATTCAATTTTCAACAAAGTAGGTGAATGGAAAGATATTAAAGCTTCTTTCAAATTCCCAAACACGCTTAAATCAGATGATGAAATCAAAGCTTACGTGTGGAATCAGGGTAAAGGTGAATTCTTAATAGATAATTATAAATTAGAGCTTATCTACTAATACGATTTGCTTGTAAAGTGTCAATGAGTTGAATATTATATATTCAATAAGAGGACTGAACACACAAGAATACTTCATAAAAATTAGTAAAAAGGGCTGCTTTAAGAGGCAGCTTCTTTTTTTGGTAAGTGGTAGCAACTCTTGTCTTCTGGTAAAAGAAAGGGCTATTGCATCGGGGGATAGTTCAACTCTTTTTTACTCAACATAAAAATAAAAAGGCCATCTTTAATTAAGACGGCCGTTTTATTTAAATGTTAGGTTTTATGAAAACTGACTTTTAACAATCCTTTCTATTTTCCGTTAGAATAATTCATGTCTTTAAATTCCTGAGGAATTTGGTCTTTATTGTACTTCGAAGGACATTTAAGATTCATTTTATTGGCTTCAAAATAGCCATCTTTCATTTGTCCAATTACTACTATCTGTTCAAGCTTTTCAAAATCCTGAGGCTTGCTATCGTTATATTTAACCAGCATTTCAGTCCCATAATCATCTATCATAGTAAATGAAAAGCTGTTAACGTCTTTAGCTGCATCGTACAAAATTGGTTTGCCCGGACTTAATTTTCCCATTACATGGAATTCACGTCCTAAGTGTTCAGAAGCTTCTTTAAAACCTGAATAAGTAGAGGTATTCATTGACAAGCTAAGCACAACACCAATAGCCGCGACCAATACAATGAGGATGAGAATATGTATACGTTTCATTGAAATATCTTAATTTCTTATGGAAAATACTGATTTATTGATTTTTACAATTACAAAGGTATATTAAATCTTCTTAGGTTCATTCTTATTTGTCAATAACTCTTGTTGTTTCTTTTCAATTCTTGTGAGTTTTCTGTCGAGTAAAATCAAATAAACCGCTAATCCACAAAATATAATTGCCATTACTATGGCTACTACTGCAAACTTATCTTCTCCAATCATTGATGTATAATTTAAGATTGTTGTTGTAATTCAAGAATTCTTTTTCTTTTTCTAATATCCAATAACCAGAAGCCTATTATGATCCAACCAATTGCAGCAGGATAAAATACAAGTCGCATGCCAGGATCAAGATCCCCCATTGCAGATGAATTTCCTCCCTTTCCAGGATGCAAAGAACTGTCGGCTAATCGCGGAAGTATTCCCAGAAATATAATAAGCAGCATGAATGCAAAAATATTATATACAGCTGAAACCCTTGCCCTCAATGATCTTTCATCAATTGAACCTCGAAGTATTGTGTAAGCAAGATAGGCAATGACACTAACTGCAGCACCATTCAGCTGTGGATCATTTGTCCAAAAATCTCCCCAAGTATATTTAGCCCAAATCATTCCAGTAAGCAGACCCAATACTCCAAAGAATAAGCCGGTATTAACCGCCTGTGATGCTATAAGATCATCCTTAAGTTTTAAACTTCCAAGATACTTAATGCTATAAACCAATGAAGTTCCCAACATTATAAACATTGCGAACCACATGGGCACATGATAAAACAGATTACGAATTGTTTGGTGTATAACAGGTAATGGAGGCACATCAATAAGAATGCCTGCAATAATGGAATAAAGCACTAGAATAAGTCCGGTTACTTTCCACCATAAGCCTTTAATCATAAAGTATAGGTTTATTTTCGCCAAAGATACGGAAAAAGAATGACTGCAAGTATAACGACAACAGCATCAATCAATAACAATGAAGTAATAGATTTAACTATTTGCATAGGTGCAATTACTTCCTGCAACGACAGCTTGAAGGCATTTATTACTAATAACAGTAATGGTATTACAATAGGGAAACCAAGCACAGCCATTAATGCGGCATTATTTCCAGCACTTGATGCAATAGCTGAAACCATAGTTAAAGCACTTGCAAGACCAATACATCCTAAAATAAAGGATGGGTAAAGCAGTAATGGATTAAATTGAGGCATTCCAAGGAAAAGCACGTAAAGTGCAAGACTTAGGAAACCCAAAAATACCATTAAGAAACTGTTATAAATAATTTTAGAGAGGATAATAGAAATAGGTGATGCAAGCACAAAATAATACAACCGTCTGGCTGTATGTTCCTGGATAAAGCTTTTACTTACTGCATTGAAAGCGGCAAACAATAAAATTATCCAAAAAAGCGCAATCCAGGCTGATTCGTCAATTATGCGACCAAAGGATAATTGTACAACAAAAACAGTGGAAACAACATAGAGAAGTATTGCATTAAGTGCATACTTTTGCCTTATTTCCAATAGAAAATCTTTTCTGATTAACTGTATTACATCTTTCACCGATCAATCTGCCTTATTATAGTTTGATTTCGGCCCGGGCCAAGTGATATTACTGAAACAGGTAAATTAAAACTCCCTTCAAGATAATTTATATAGTTCTTAAAATCTTCGGGAAGCTCTTTCCATTCATGATGTTCGCATAAGTTTTGCTGCCACCCTTTCATTAATTTAACAACAGGTTTAACGTTCTCAGTTATTGTTTCAAACAGTGGAAAACTATACGATTTATCATCAAGTTTATAATCAGTACATACACCAATTTCTTTTAGTTCATCAAGAACATCGGCTTTCATCATGACAAGATCAGTCACTCCGTTTAGCATAATAGAATACCTAAGGGCAGGAAGATCTATCCAACCGCATCTTCTTGGTCTGCCAGTAGTTGATCCAAACTCATTCCCTCTTACTCTGAGTATATTACCTGTCTCATCATTTAATTCAGATGGGAAAGGACCACTTCCAACTCGTGTGCAATAAGCTTTGAATACCCCGAAAACTTTACCAACTTTTTGCGGCGATATTCCCAGACCGGCGCATACTCCAGCTGTAATAGTATTTGAGGAAGTTACAAAAGGATATGTACCGAAGTCAATATCAAGCATAGCTCCCTGGGCACCTTCAGCAAGAATTCTTTTCCCTTTAGCCAGACTTTCATTAATAAAAATCTCACTGTCAATTAAGGGAATATCCTTAACATACTCTAATCCTTCAAACCATAGCTTCTCGTACTCAAGAAAACTAACATTGTCTATTAACAACTTTTCAGGTTCAAAGCCAAATGATTTGATAATACGGAAGTGATTGTTTTTAAGCTCTTCGTATTGCTTATGAAAATCAGAACTTATAGTATTACCAATTCGCAATCCTAATCTGGATACTTTATCAGTATATGAAGGGCCTATTCCTTTAAGCGTTGATCCTATTTTTGATGCGCCTTTAGAAGTTTCATAAACGTAATCAAGAAGTCTATGTGTAGGAATAATTAGATGAGCTCTTTTCGAAATAACCAGATTTTTCTCAGGAGTAACACCTTTTTCACGAAGTTTTTTAATCTCACAGGAGAGTATATAAGGATCGATGATTACACCATTACCTATTACATTTACTTTATCAGGATGAAAAATTCCTGAAGGTATAGTATGCAAAACATGCTTTGAACCATCAAATTCAAGCGTATGTCCGGCATTAGGACCGCCTTGAAATCTTGCAATTATGTCGTACTGTGGAGTTAGTACATCTGTAATTTTCCCCTTGCCTTCATCGCCCCATTGGAGGCCAAGCAAAACATCGATTTTCATTAGAATAATTTTAAATATTTTAGCACAAA
>JBLMZZ010000090.1:0-11270 GCA_050259095.1 Omnitrophica WOR_2 bacterium
AAATGGCATTGTCTTATATTTGGACTACAACTAAATGCCTATAAATTCAATCAATCTGCTTGTGACTGATCCTTATTCACTAATTAAAGAAATAAAGGAAGGTAACTCTAAGGCCACAGGAGTGCTTATTGATTTATACCAGGTTAAAGTCTATAATATATGCTTGTCACTATTGCACAATGTTGAAGATGCCGAAGATATTACTCAAGAGGTATTTATTGAAATCTTAAAACATATCTCTTCATTCAGAGGTGATTCAAATCCAGGAACATGGATTTACAGGATAGCTGTGAACCGATCACTAAATTTCATTAGAAGCAATAAAAAGAAAAAGTGGTTAAAGCGCTTAGATGATATTCTTTCTCTCACTTCACTTGAAGAGCGTAACACCTCCGGTTATACTTCTCATCTTGAGCTAAACGAGCAGAAGGAAGTATTACAAAGCGCAATAAATAAATTGCCAGAAAATCAACGTATCGCTTTCTCATTAAATAAAATTGATGATTTGAATTATAAAGAAGTAGCAGAGATTATGGGAATATCACATTCAGCTGTTGAATCACTCCTACATAGAGCAAAAGTTAACCTTCAGAAATCATTAGAAAAGTACTTCAGTGGCTAAAAATCAAATAATTATATTCTGAAGCAACAAGAAAACTGAATATATAGTGTCTAAACCAATAAAATATATAAAAATGAACTGTAAGGAATGTCGTGCTTTAATTGGTAATCTTATATGGGACGATGAAAAAGTTGAAGAAAACGACCTTTTGAAATTCCATATTAAAGAATGCCGTGAATGCGAAATCTTTTACCACAATTACTTAAAAGCAATTAGGGGAATCAGGAGCGAATTACGTGTTAAGGCTGATTCTACCTTACATTCCAAAATTCAATATAGATTAGAAAACCCAACTAAGAAACAGTCAAACCATCCAGTAATAAAACTTGTATGGTATCTTACAGTTGGTGTAGCTGCTGTAATATCAGGTATTTATGCAGGTACTGCTTTTACAAAAGATTCATTACAAAAAAGCGATCAGGAGTTATACAGACAGGAAATTACAATGCAATCAAATGACATTAGCGGACTGGATTCAGGATTAGTTGACTATTTTAATTATTGATCAATAAATTATTTTAGATATGGAGCGGCTTAAAAGCAAAAAATTATTCTTAGCAATAATTCTTTTTCTAACGTTAATTAATCTTGGATTTGTGATAACAGTTTTGCTTGTTCATCATCAGGAAAGATCAGAGCACTTTAACGTTCAAAAGGTTAATGAAAGAAGGGGCAGACTACTTGAAAAAGAACTTGGATTTAATCAGAATCAAATACAAAGTTTCCATGCTGCAAGAGATGAGTTCCGCAAAAAGACTGAACCTTTAAAAAGTGAACTTCGTCAGCTTAATCGCGACTTAATTGTGGAGGCTACTTCTGTAAAACCAGATACAGCCAAATGTAACAGAATAAGTTTGAGGATAGGGGAAGTACATACTCAAATCAAACACATGACTTATATTCATCTGATGAATGTTAGTAAGATTGCTACTCCCCAACAATCCGGTAAAATGAGTGAGTTCTTTCTTAAGATATTAAACGAAGCTCCTTCTCATAATCATCACGGAAAGGATTAATTCTATTGGTAAGAATAGTTTATGCTAAAGGCATCACTTCCATTTTTGCATGCAGTGTTCATTGCCGCTTGATTTTGCATAATAGCACCTCCCCAAACGTTGAAATCATAAATTACAGGAGTTGTAAACCAACTCTCAATGTTCATTGTAAGGACGGCAGTAGTTGTGCTTGATTCGGCAATTTTAAATGTACTACCTTCGGGTTTAACTGTGAATGAGTTGTCAATAAATTCGGTAATTTGATGATTTTCATCATAGATCTGTCCTCTGCCCAAATGAAAATTATTGGTCTTTCTTACTCCATTTGAATCTTTATAAAAGCCATTCATCATCATGTAATGATATCCACCTCCTAATGCTTCAGGCCATGCCATATTTACTTCAGGAGGATTTACAAAAATGTTCGAAAGATTGTCCTTGTCACTGAGTCCAAATGTGAATGTAATACTGTCACAGTTTCCTACTGGTACAATGTTATTACTGTACCAACTAAGTGTCCCTTCAATATCAGGATTTACAAAATGAATAGGAGTGAGGGGATCAACAAGAAACTTGTCACCATTCTGATAATGAAGAGTAACTGATGAAATAAAGTACATGATTTCATTTATCTCATAAGGATTATTTGCGGCATTTACATAGCACATGCTGTCGAAGATAAGTGGTTTGCCATCCGCTTTATGATCAAATTTCAACATAAAATTGCCATATTTTTTTTCATCTTGCTTTTCTGAACAGGAGTAAAGAACAAAAACAAAGAGAATCATGAATAGGCGTAGCAGATTTTTCATAGATACCGTTATTAAATAAGTAGTTATACTATTTCAAAATTATTCTAATTTTCTACTTCCCAAATGAATAGCTCCTGAGCATGAATCTTTAGATGCACCGGTTGACAGCGAAAGACAGTTAATCATCCCTTGCATTCTTAACACACCCAATAACGCAAAAATCAACGATTCTTTAAAATCAATTAGTAAATCGTTCGGCACTATGATTTCACAATTTGATAAATTTCGTATTGATTGAATAAGGTAGTTATTATGGGCACCACCACCGGTAAATATTACCTTACTGTCTTTGTTTTGTGGTAGCTTGCTACTTATTTGCATTGCGATATGACGGGTAAAAGTACTCAATAATACAGCCACATCCAGATTACTTGATTCAAGTAATGGTATTACAATCTGTTCAACCCATTCTCTTCCTAAAGAACGAGGTCCGGTTTTTTTGTAATAATCAAGATCTTCCAGTTTTCTTAAAAGGGTTTCATCAATACTGTTATTTGATGCTATTGAACCGGATGCATCAAAAGGAAGTCCCAGTTTATTTGCCAACCAGTTTAGTACAATATTAGCCGGACAGATGTCAAACGCCTTTCTGCTGTTTGCTGAATCAAGAGAAATGTTGGCAAAACCTCCTATGTTAACGCAAGCATCATAGTCAGAGAATAATAACTTATCGCCGATAGGAACAAGAGGAGCACCCTGTCCCCCAAGAGCAATGTCAAGTGATCTGAAATCATTTACGGTTGTGATTCCGGTCTCAGCTGCTATGGCTGCACCACTTCCTATTTGCAAAGTCATCCTGTCATTGGGCCTGTGAAATATGGTATGTCCATGACTGGCAATAATCTTTGGATTTATCTTATGCTTTTTAATAAACTGATCAACAGTTTGACCAATCCAATGACCATATGAAGTATGCAGAAGTGCTAATCCTTGTCCATCTAAAGAAGGAGCTTCTGATAAGAGTTGCAGCCAGACTTGGGTGTATTTAACAGTTTCCGCTTTAAGTATATCAAATTCCCATTTACTGCCATTTAGCCTGAATTCACAAAATGCAATATCCAAACCATCAAGTGAAGTGCCGGACATTAATCCTATTGCATCAAAGTTTTTTCTCATCAGTGTAATTCTAAGCCAATGGTTTACAATAATCCGGTAATAGTCTCCAGTTTCATTCCTCTCGAACCTTTGATAAGTATTGTCGCATTTTCAGGAGTATCTTTTTCAATAGCGAGCTTTAGTTCTTCAGTACTCATATAATGCTTAAACCTTGGATTTCCATCCGTTGCTTTGTAGAAATAGGGCCCTGCAGTGTATATTTTCGTAAAATCCAATTCCTCAATCAGATTAACAATTACCTTATGCTCTGCAAGTGATTCCTTACCAAGTTCAAACATATCGCCTAGTATAATGACCTTGTTATCAGCTTTCATTTTGTTGAAGTTTTCAAGGGCAATTTTCATGCTTGAAGGATTGGCATTGTAAGCATCAAGTACTAGGAGATTTGAGGTAGTTCGCTTTATTTGTGATCTATTCATATCTGGTTGATAGTCTGCTATTGCATCTATCGCACTAATGATGTCAACTCTGAATTGATGTGCTATACAAAGTGCAGCCATCACATTCTCAAAATTATAGCTACCTGCAAGGTTTGTGCTAAAGTTTTGCACAGATGGTTTCTTTAATGAAACTGTAAGGTACCCTTCTTCATTGCTAGCAGGGATTCCCCTAACCTCATCATCATCATTGAGTCCATAAGTTGTCCGATAACTATCTGCTGAAAGCTGCATAAGCAGTTCATTGCCACTATTAACAAACACTCTTCCTCCAGCAGCATTAAGATAATCGTATAATTCTTTTTTTGCTTTTATAACTCCTTCAAAGCCACCAAAACCCTCAAGATGAGCTTTGCCTATATTTGTTATTAGTCCATGAGTGGGGCGGGCAATCGTGCATAAGTGAGCAATTTCACCTGGATGATTGGCACCCATTTCAACTACTGCTACTTCGGTATCTGGTTTAATTGAAAGAAGTGTTAGAGGTACCCCAATATGATTATTAAAATTCCCGGGTGTAGCCACTACCGAAAATCTTGTACTAAGTGCAGTAGCTATCAGCTCTTTAGTTGTTGTTTTTCCATTAGTGCCTGTAATACCAATGATTGGAATTTTTAGAATTGACCGATAGAGTGAAGCAAGAGACTGAAGAGCTTGCAATACATCGGTTACTACCAGTGTATGTTCATTGATATATTTATCAGGTTCATCAATAATTGCATAAGCTGCACCCTTTTTAAGAGCATCTTCAGCGAACGAATTAGCATTGAAATTATCTCCTTTTAACGCAAAAAATAAACTTCCCGGCATCACTTTTCTTGAATCAGTACTGATATAAGAATGAAGCAGGAATTTTTCAAGCAACTCACTGGTAGTAGTCAATTCGTACATGGTCAAATGGCGGTTAAAAGTAAACCAAAGATAAAAAAAATGTGCGGTCACCCGCACATTTTTGAATCACTACAAGGGCAACACCCTTAATAAACTATTTATTTTTTTCCTGAAGCAGCACTACCAACGCGACCCATCGCACAACGGAAGCCTATAAAGTTGGTTGCCTGATCTTCATTTAAATAACGACGTACAGCTGGGCTGAGGTAGTAAGCAGGATCTTTCCATGAACCACCTTTGTAAACTCTTGACTTGTCACTGATTAAAGAAGTCTTACCATACTCATACATCATATTTGTAGTATTTACAGTATCAGATGGTGGAGTTGTCCAATCAGGATTGATTGTTGATTGATAGTCACCGTCAACATAATTGATTTGATTAGCGCTACGGTAGTTAAATCTATCTTTACTTTCTTCAGTAGTAACATCACGATATTGGATACGGCCTAAACTATCTTTAGGAGCAAGGAAACCTTCTTCATCAGTTTTCTTTGTTGTGAAAATGTTTCCACGGAATGGAGCATAGTCAGCAACATCTTCGTATGACAGAGGACGATAAACGTCGAGAACCCATTCAGCTACATTGCCTGCCATGTTATAAAGACCATAATCGTTTGGCCAGTATGAAGCAACTTCTGCAGGAAGATCAGAACCATCATTCAGGCTACCGGCTACACCCATATAGTCACCACGGCCACGTTTAAAGTTAGCAAGGAACTGACCATAATATTTTTTCTCATCACTACGGATTACTGTTCCGTTCCATGGATACTGACGACGTTCAACAACGCGCTCATACATAGTATTTCCAACGAGACCAAGTGCAGCAAATTCCCATTCAGCTTCAGTTGGGAGGCGGTACTTGGGAACCATAATACCGTCTTCAATACGTGCACGGCGTTCACCGGTTCCACTTGGGTTAAGGTCCTTTAATGGTTTATTTACAAGGCCTTCATATTGACCTGCAAGATAAGCTTCTGTATTGAAATTGTTCTGGTCTTGTTGATCTGGGTCATAGTCGAGAATGCCTTCCTTAATTAGGAGCATTTCGTTTACGCGGTCAGTACGCCAGAGGCAATATTCAGTGGCTTGTAACCAATTAACACCAACAACAGGATAATTGCGATAAGCAGGGTGACGGAAGTAAGTTTCAACCAATGGTTCGTTATACGCCAGTTTTTCTCTCCATACAAGAGTATCGGGGAGGGCTTTGCGATATACTTCAGGATAATTGGTACCAAATACTCTGCTTAACCAATATAAATACTCAGTATAATCAACATTAGCCACTTCGGTTTCATCAATATAGAACGAAGGAACAGTAACCCTGCGAGGAATATTGTCCCAGTCATACATTGGGTTATCACTTACGCGGCCCATAGTAAATGTGCCTCCTTCAATCATAACGAGACCAGGGCCTAAGGGCATTCCACCCCATTTGGTATTTACCTCAAAACCCCCATTCTTTGAATTGTTGTATTCCCAGCCGGTGGTTCGTGAAGATTCTTTACGACATGAAGAACCTAGCAGTACAACCGCGGTAGCGAAAATGATTAATTTCAGATAATTGTTGCTGTAGCTGATCATTTCAGGTAATTATTGTTAATGATTATTGTTAACTAAAATCTTGGGCATTTTATTGCCTTTTGCTTAAAAGTTTTTTCTCGGCAGTCGAACTGATAGGTAAATGATATTTCATGAGCACCACCGGTAGCATTTGTTAATGCAGAAACAGTGTAATCGTAACTGTATCCTAATTTAAATTTATTCGACATAAATCCTATCAGAGCAATAACTGCATCTGGATTTTCGAAATTGTGTCTGAACCATCCACCAAAAACGAAAGGATAAATGTTGAAATACATACCAGCATTCAATTGGTGAAATTTGCCCTGTTGTTGGTACATAATATTTGGTGAAATACTGAGATCTTCTACCTCAACAGCTCTGTTCATACCTGTTAATCCAATCAGAGTACCAGCATGGGCTGTTATTTTCATGTCTAACTTACTGTCACCATTACTATAAAAGGAGTTGTCAGGTTGTGTAAGATGGTGTACAGCAACTCCTCCGTATGTACGTTCATTATATCCGAAAAGCATACCTGCTGAAAAGTCAATCATACCAATAGTTAACCTGTCGGGAGGTGATTCCTGTGTCTGGGGAAGTCCACCACCAGAGCTATTTAAGTACTGATCTTCAAAAATAAATTTATCCCAGTTAATTTTATTTTGAATATAAGATCCCTGAAATCCCATATTCATAGTTAATTTATTAGCTAATTCAAGTCTGAAGGAATAAATCCCACTCGCCTGCAAAGAGGTCATTGCACCATCCGCCATATTTTCTGACATTACCATTACACCAACACCACCAGAGATGCCCTGAATGTACTGGTCACCTGAAAGAGCATATGTAACATATGTACCAGGTATACTTGGCCATTGATTTCGATAGTTGAACGTTAATCTGGGACATATCTTAGAGCCTGCCAGTGCAGGGTTCAGATACATTGGATTACCATAAAACTGGGAGAAAGAGGGATCCTGTGCTTTCAGTACACCTGTGGCTGATAGAATGAGGATCAAAAAGAGTAGCTTTTTATGCATAGCTTGTATGGACTTTTTCAGCAGCCAATATTACGAATATTTTCAATAATCCATATATTTCAAGTAAAAAAACTGTTATTTTATCTTTACTACAGCAATAACACTCTTACTAATTCGTTTTGCTAAAATCAGACTCCCGTACGTTGAAATATGAAGCGAAGATATAAACAATAATGGCTCATTAACACTTTCTTGACTTTTTTTTAATAAAGGTACACTATAAAATCGTTTTTTTGTAATCTATTTTAACTGCAGAATACTTGTTTGAGGGTTTATTCACTGATTGATTGAAAATGAAATATAATTACCTTCTCATTTCTTCCAAAAAAAGGAACACTCTGTTACATAGGAACTATTTCCTTTGTTTGGTATTTATCCTTATTACAATTTCATATTTATCATCAAAAGCGTCAAATGTAATACATAATGAATATGCCCCATCATCAGAGTTATCTGTTGGAACATGGTCACGTATATCCACCGATGCCACAGGCATATATAAGCTTACCTACGATGATCTTTTAAAGATGCAGCTACCTGTTGCAGGTGCAGCTTCTTCCAGCATTAAAATTTGTGGATTTGGCGGAATGCTTCCAGAAAAAGTTGGAGTTCTACATTATGATGACCTCCCTCAACTGGCAATTAAAGTTTATGATGGTGGCGATAATTCTTTTGATCCTGGCGATTATCTGTTATTCTATTCACCGGGACCCAATTCATGGAGATATAACAGTACAACTGAAACTTACGAGTACATTGTAAATCTCTATTCCGACTTTGCTTATTACTTTGTAACAGTTGGAAATACTGCAGGTGTAAGAATTAAAAGTGCTCAACAGCCTGCCGAAGCTACACAGCAAGTTCAATTTTATAATCATCGTGATGTTTATAGCCCTGAGTTAGTTAATCTTATAAAGTCAGGGAAAGGGTGGTACGGTGATTTCTTTGATATCATTACAAAACGAGAATATTCATTCAATGCTTTGTATCCCCGTCAGGGTTCAGACCTTAAACTCAGATTTAGTGTAGTGGCCCGTTCTTTTGCCGGGAGTACTTTTACACTTTCATGTGATGGCTCAAACCACACATTAGCTGTTGCACCAGTGGTTGCTGATTACACAACCAACTATGCTCACATTTCTACCAGCTTATTCTCTCAACCTGCTCCTTCTCAATTTAATAAGGTGAGTGTAACTTATAATAAGAGTAACTCTTTAGATGCCGGTTGGCTGAATTTTATTGAATTAAATGCTGATGCTTCTCTTAAATATGCCGGTCAACAATTAACATTTCGTAAAACCGGTTTGACCGGAAATGTTGAATTCCAAATCTCTGGAACTTCTTCAGGAATGTACCTTTGGGATGTGACAGATCAAACAACTCCTGCTGAAATTAATCCCAATCTGCAAAATGGAACTCTTAGTTTTAAGGCTAATGCAGATACTGTACATGAATATATTTTAGCGGGTGCCAGCGATCTTAAGACACCCACATTTGTAGAACATGTCACAAATCAGAATTTACATGCCATGCTTACTCCTGATATGGTCATCATTTCCCCACCCGAATTTATGAGCGAAGCTGTCAGACTAGCTACCTTCCACTCGAACAAGGATGACTTGAGCGTTTCTGTAGTTACCCCCCAGGCAATTTACAATGAATTTTCCTCAGGTGCTCAGGATATCAGTGCAATACGCAATTTCATAAAGATGTTGTGGGATAAGGCAGAGCCTAATAACCTGCCCAGATACATTCTCTTATTTGGAGATGCTTCTTACGATTATAAAAACCGTCTGCCCAACAACACTAATATTATACCTACTTATCAATCACCTGAATCATTGCACCCTATTTATTCATTTGCTACCGATGATTTTTTTGTCAGCATTGATGATAATGAGGGCGGAAATACCACTGATGTAGTGGATATTGGAATAGGCAGACTTCCTGTGGTTAATTTAGAAAGTGCTGTTGCTGCTGTTGATAAAATAATACATTATGCTACTGACACTGAAAAAGTGAATGGCGACTGGCGTAATGTAATTGCTTTTGTTGCCGATGATGAAGATGGTAATATACATATGAGTCAGGCCGATCAGATAGCCACGATGATTGATACCACCTATTTGAATTATAATACTGATAAAATATATCTGGATGCTTATCCGCAAATCAGTATGGCAGGCGGACAACGATCACCCGAAGCAAATAGTGCTATTAATCAACGGGTAAACAAAGGTGCATTAATTATTAATTATACCGGCCATGGGGGTGAAACAGGTTGGACAAAAGAACAAATTCTGGAAGTTAAAGATATAACAGAGTGGAAAAATTACGATCGTTTACCTGTTTTCATGACAGCAACATGTGAATTTAGCCGCTATGATGATCCTGTTCGTATTTCAGCCGGTGAGTATGCTTTTTTAAACAGAAACGGAGGTGCAATTGCCTTATTCACTACTTCGCGCCCTACGTATGGTACGCCTAATTTTGAGCTTGCCAAAAACTTTTATAATACTGCTCTGCAACCAATTAACGGCTCAATGCCCCGGTTAGGTGATATTATACGATTAGCCAAAATAGAAAGTGGTGGTTCAGATAATATTAAGAAATTTATACTTCTGGGAAACCCTGCAATGACTATGGCTTATCCTGCACTTGATGTTGTTACTACTGAAATAAATGGGAAACCTTCAGGGGAAAATCCTGATACCCTCAAAGCACTGATGGAGGTTACAATTAAAGGGATAATAGCAGGTAAGGATGGCCATAAAGTTAATGAATTCAATGGGTATGTTATTCCAACAGTATTTGATAAAGAAAGCAATATTGTTACATTGGGAAGCGATGGTTTCAGTCCAATGTCATTTTCATTAAGACGAAATATTATCTATAAAGGCAGGGCGGAAGTTAAAAATGGCGATTTTTCATTTTCTTTCATAGTGCCCCGTGATATTGCATATAATTATGGACCCGGGAAAATAAGCTTCTATGCCTCTGATGGTGTTACAGATGCGGCAGGACACCAGAATAATATCGTTGTTGGCGGATTCAATGAAAATGAAATTAATGATTATGAGAGTCCTGATGTAAGATTATTCATTAATGATACAAACTTCATTTCAGGGGGTTTTACCGATGAAAATCCAATATTGCTTGCATTTATAACCGATGAGAGTGGTATCAATACAATTGGTAACAGTATAGGGCATGATATTATCGCTATTCTTGATGATAACTCTCAGGACCCTTTTATTTTAAATGAATATTATCAATCAGATATAAATACCTATAAAAGTGGTTCTTTACGTTTCCCGATGTACAATTTGTTACCGGGAACTCATACTTTGAAATTTTTAATTTGGGATGTAAATAACAACCCTGCTGAAGTAACAACACGTTTTAATGTCGCTGCAGGTAATGAACTTGCACTGAGCGAATTGGAAGTCTGGCCTAACCCTGCGAGTGATTATATTAATTTCTCTATTGGACACAATCAGGCCGGTAATGAACTCAAAAGTGAATTAAATATTTATGATCTGTCGGGTAATAAAGTTGCATCTATGCAAAAAACCTTGTTACCTGGTGGTTACCGTTCTTCATTGTTTCAATGGAATGGACAATCATTAAATGGTAAACCCGTTTCATCAGGATTGTATATAGCAAATGTTCGCATAACAACATCCAGAGGATTTGTAAACGATAAATCAACAAAGATCATAATTGCACATTAAATAGAATTTTCAAACTGATACCATGAAAATCATACGATTCTTTTTGCTGACC
>JBLMZZ010000091.1:0-15356 GCA_050259095.1 Omnitrophica WOR_2 bacterium
CTAGATGATCTTTAAGATAATTTTCTATGAAACAAGGACCGCTTAATGTATAAACAACTCTTCCTTCATCAAAATTGTTCCAAGCCGGTTTACCGTTAATATAGACAAAGTTACCTGCAAAGTCAGTTGATTCCATCAAAATGCCTTCCTTTGTAACTGTTTGTAATTTTAAAGTTCCCAAAGCGTCATAGTAATAATCTATCCTGCAATTATTTTTGAAAATAATCGATATTGGAAGGTTGTTATTATCATACTGAATACTTATAATTTCCTTATTTAGATCGCTAATCATGTTGCCATTATTATCATAATGGTACTCAGCTGAATCACCTGGATAATAATAATGTCCATTATCTGTGAAATCGTAACCATTATTGAATGTTACCTTATCATCTATTGCAAGTAATTGATTACCTTCATAAGAATAATTCAATCTATCAATCACATCATTTAAATTAAGATAATTTTTCCCATTTCTAATCATTGATGTGATATTGCCGTTTTGATCATAACTAAGATGCTCATTATAAACTGAAGTTAAACCAAATTTCCCTTGGTTATCATCATAATATTCAGCATTGTTAAGTCTTTTACTTTTATCGTAACTGAATTTATATCCTTTTGAACCCAAAAATTCTGAGTTTGTATTACCTGTAGGTGGTACTGTTTGCCATTTAATAAAAGAAATTTCTCCATTATATAATGAAGTGTTAAAATTCTCAATCTTCTTGTCATAATATATATCCATAGCAAAGAAATCACCAGAAGAAGCAAAGTTTTCAATATTATTTATTTTAGTAAGCCATCCTTTAATATTAAAATTATAATTTAATGTCTGAAGTAATTTTGTACCTTCAGATATCTTTTTTTCAATAACTTGATTACCTAATGGATCATAGTTGAAGGATATTTTATTCTCTGATAAACTACCTATCACATATGTTCGTTGAATTAGCCTCAATTCATCATCAAATATAAAATGATACTTTTCAGTTTGACTATATGATATTTTATTGATAACGGTTGAATGTTTATGGTCTGTTCTTACTACTGAATTGACTAATTTCGTAAAATACTCATTACTGGTGATGTCAATACCATCAAGGTGATTTTTTGATCTTTCTTGTATTAACCTTTTTCTAATATCATAATAATAAACTGATGGATAGAACGATTGATTAAATCTAATAAAAGATACCGTTTTTAGACCACTAACATTTTCAACATTTAAGTCACTCATTGTAAAAGAAGCATCTGCTTGGTTATATGACATGTTTGCATCGTTTATAATTGGCAAATATGTTTTGGAGCTAGTGAAATAATAGCTGTCAAAATAATCAACAGTGTTTATTATGTCATCACTTATCAGTATTGGAAACGTTTGATTTGTATAATAATTATAGTTCAAAGCAGGATATGCTAAATCATCATAATACAGTAATTCATATATTTGATCATTAGCTAAAGCTTTTAATTGAATTTCATCTCTGGATTCTTCAGGAAATTGATAAGTCAGACCGGTGATAATAACTCTTCCCAAAGCATCATATTTAGTAAATTTCCATCCAAACTTAGATTTCCCATTATTATATTGTCTCATATTTCCATCCTGATAAAGTACAACTTTGTCTGCCTTGTCGTAAACAAAATACTCTATTTCCTTTCCCGGTACTTTTTTCTCTACCAATCTTTTTCTATGATCATACTTGTAAAAATAAACAAATTCTCTGGCTAATTTATCTTTGACCGAAAACCCTTCATTCATTTTGTAAGAGCCTTCTGGAGAAATAACAAATCTTAGAAGGCTATGATTATCATATATATAATATGTATCAAGGAATTCTGATGATGTTAATTCTATCCTTTCCATTACTATTTGACCCAGCTTATCTTTGAACTTATAAGTTATACTTGAGTCAGCATCAACCTTTTTAGTTACAAAAAGATCATTGTTTGCATAAAAACCCTTTAATTCACAATAGTCATCATTTTGAACCTCCCACATCTTAATTTTCAAATCTGGCGTATTAGTCAAATATGAATAGGTAATTGGATGTTCAGATAGCTGCCAACTTGCACCTGGTGTTGCTTCTTTTAATACCCTAAGTAGTGGTGATTTCTCTAATAGTATTGGAGCATAAGCATCATGATCTTCATAATTGTCACTATAAAAAGTTGTAAGGTCAGATAGATAAGACGATCTGAACTGGCCAGTGGAATACTTATCCAAATAAGGAAGGTAATTGTTTATGTCAATTCCAAGTCCATCATATTTGATCGGTTTTATAACATCTTTGTTTGTATAGGAGTAACCTTTTTTGATTATTTGGCTTGACCTTCCTAACCCGTCAAAATATTCAATAGTTTTAAAAGCCACAGAATCACTTGTTGTGTGTTGTAAATCTTCAATATATTTCCTTTCTAACAATACATCATAAGAGAAAATATAATTTTCAGTGTTGGTTTGACAAAAAACATTTGAAATTAGCGAAAGTAAAAAAGCGGTAGTCAAGAATATTGTTCTTTTCATATTAAAGCTATCGATTAAAAACTCAGATTTTGTTTACAATTTTTACAATGACTCCATTATTTGTTGTTATGTAAATCACAAAAGTTCCAGGTGGATAAAGGCTAAAGTCATAAGTATAAAAATAGTTGTTTATTGTCTGAGAAGGTAAGATCGTATATCCAGATTGCGTTGTAATTAACACTGACTCAATTGTCAATCCTGCTTTACATACTAAAGTAACTCTATCTTCCGTTGGGTTTGGGTATGCAGTAACTCCATCATCATCTGTTAGTATTGTAACTAATAGGCTGTCTTGAGAAGTACTGCAAAAATTATTAGCTTCCAGTTGTAAAGTTACATTGCCACGGTTAACATCAGAATTTGAGAATAAATATTCTGTAATTAATTCATAATTATTATTAAAATATCCATCTCCACTGGTAGTCCATAAATGTGTTGTTGCATTAGAAATATTTGCATCACTTAATAATAAATTTTGGCCAGCTTCCAAAATCGTATCTTGTCCTGCAAAAACTACCGGAAGCAATCCTTGACTCACAATTAGACTATCTGATGAGATACAGCCATATTGATTAGTTGCAGTTAAATAGTAAGTATTTGGATTTGAAATATTGATATCTTGATTTAATACACCATCAGGTTTCCATAAATATGAAGCATATTGTTCTCCAGCCAAAAGCCATATATTTTGACCCGGACAAACGATAGTATCGGGACCTGCATCGATTTCAAAATCTTTACATAAATCGTTGAAGTGGAACATGAAAATGTCTAGGTCTCCATTAGAAGGAATTTCTATCTTGTTATTTTCAAGATCATTTATAACCAGGTTTTTATAAAAATTTCCAGCAACTGTAATTTTCTCGTCACTATCAATATCAAGTGCTTGACAATAATCTTCACTAATTCCTGTCAAATTATATGAAGCCTTTAATACACCATCCTGATTGTACTTGGCGATAAATGAATTTCCAAATGGACTTAGTGATTCTAATTCTAAATTATTACCATTGGATTGAGGAAGTGCAATTGTATGTATAAAGCTACCTGAGACATATACATTATTTTCGTTTACTTTAATAGCATAACCAAAGTCATTACTTAAGCTACCGATATTTTTTCCCCACAATAATTTACCTGTTTCACTTAAATATGCCAAAATAATGTCTGTATTTCCATATGATTGGAAGACATTTGAATCAATGAATGTGTTCTGATCAAAGTAACCAACTACTGCACACTTATTATCTAATGATAGAGAAATATCATTTATTTCCTGATCCCCATTCCCATTAAGTGTTTTGATCCACTTTAAATTATTTTTCGTATCATAACAAATTATAAATCCATCGTGTTTGCCAGTTGAATTAATTATACTATCTTTTATAAATAATGAATCAGAATATGACCCAGCTATGCAAAAAATTGAATCATTACTTTCAATGCTTTTGATATACAAATCACCTGACGAGTGAATCAAACTTATGTTCACTATTTGTTTGGAATCAGAGATTTCACCAATAAAGACAGAGTTAATATACTTTGGGGAGAAAATTTGTCCAGATATTAAAAGTGAATCCTTAAATGAACCACTTATAAAAATCTTTCCATTTGTATTTGAAGAAGATATTATGTTATATAAACTCGCATTTTGACCCGCTTTATGAAGACTTATGATATTGCCTAAAGTATCAAAGTATGCATAAAATCCAGATAAATAAGAATCAGACACTATACTTAATGAATCACAAGAAATAAAATCTTTAAATAATCCAGAAATTAATATACCTTTATGAGTCTCACAAGCTGAATTGATTGTTTGAAAATTATTTCCTAAAAAACTTCTTTCCCAAAGAATAATACCATTTGAATCAACCAAACTTATCCATGCTTTACTCTTTGATTTGTAATTTGAGTTAGTGTTTACAGTATCACTTTTACTACCTACTAATACAAAATTATTATTTGATAATCTTATCATGTTATTTACATAATCACTATTTGAATTACCAAATTCATTATACCATTCAATTGATAACTGTTGACCGAATAGTGTCTTAAGGGGCAGGAATACTATTATGAGATATAATAGAAAGAGCATACATGGTTTAAGGTCTTTCATAATTTTCAGATACTAGTGTTGTTTAAAATTATAGTCGTATTTTTTTAAAATATTGCCTTCGAAATCTCGAATGACTCTCAAACGATTAAATGAATCATACTCATAAACGGTGGGTATATTATTTTCATCACTTACTGAAGTAATCCCGATAAGAGGCTCATAAGTGTAAGTGGTCATCATAGCGTCCATGGGCTTAAAACGTAAATCATCAAAATAAGCGGGCTCTGAACTCAGATTACCAACAAATACTTTGATTTTTAGGTCAGAATTTATTATTGAATTATAAATGCTTCTTGGTAATTGAACTTTCAATAAGTCCCAATTGCCATCACCGCCTTTTGAATTATACACTCTTTTGGAGTAATCAAACGAGTTTGCTTGGATTTGGATATAAGCATCTTTACTTCCTTTTACCCAAACACATGCTTCATAACCATTATGCTGACCAGCTTTAAATCCAACAATTACTTCTTTTCCAGGTCCGAAAATAGTGTCTACTAATATTGCTTTTTTCCCAGTAAAATGTTCTAAATTTGTGAAATGATTGTAATCGTACATCTGCCAACTATTTAATTCATCATTTTCAAAACCTGTATAACCGCACTCCAGGTATGTTGAATTAGTAGTTTCAGATAATGGATAACTATCATTATAACCCCAAACGTATGATTTTTTTTGTACACCATTAAGAGTAGTTTCGACTGGATTCCCTTTTAAATCATATTTATTTATTTCAATTTCCATATCTTCACCGGAAACATAAGGGAGTTTTCTAACTGATTCCAGAAGTAATAACCCATTTTCTTGTTTGTAATATTTACGATACTCATCAATCCATTGCGAACCAATCCAGTTTTCAGAACAACAAATTGTTGTATGACGATTTGCAACTGCTAAACAATGAAATATATATTGTTGACTTGAATTAAAAATAGGAGAACTCTGAGCTTCTTCTGGATACATATTTTTGGTAACTTTAAAAGAGCCTTTACTATCAGTGCTTTTGACAGTACCTATAAGGTTATGTATGTTATAACTATATGAAGTAAGGGTTTTTAGTATTTCTCCATTGAAATTATTCTCAACTATTGTTGAATCTAAAAGTGTTTCTTTTCCAATAATTGGAAAGTAATATACTAAATCATGTCTTCGTTGATTAACAAGCTGACAATTATTTGAAAAGCAACTCCATAAACCATAAACTCCTAACTGTATAAATTGAGCTCCATAATAAGAGTTACCACATTGTAAAGCTTTGTAGAAGTTGTACTTTTTCTGGATTAAATTCTCATTTGTATATAGTTCTTCAGTTTGTAATAGCCCATTATCAATTTCGGGTTTTTGCGAGTAATTAGTAATTTCATACTGATCAATGTATTGTGCATAGCTATCAGCATTATTTGTAAAATACTTTATAGTCTTACCATAAGGATCATCGGTATCATATTTAATTGATGTTACTTTATTGTATCCAACAAAACTCCCAGAACCAAAAGTACTTGATTGATAATAATTACCTGAGTATAAAACCATGTTTTCAAAAGCAACTTTTCTTAAATAAGAATTAAGGTAACTATCATATACGCAGTCATTGTATCTCCTATATTTACCTAATCTGCATATTGATTTTCCGCCTTCATAAAAATATTTAATTTTACTTAGTACTTCATTATCTTGCCAATTTGTTATAGTTGATATTCGAAGCCCTTGTCCTGTGCTGATTGAATTATCAAAATTAGTTATCTCATTATTAATGATTGGCTCGAAGTTATAGTCTGCAACTATATAATTATCAAATGTATTTAATTCAAAATCAAATGTAGTTGCACCTCCTGTAGGATATTGGATCTTTTCTAGTAAACTTGCTTTGCTGTATAATAAATTAGAACCATTATTATTATTATTTGGTAGGAGCAAGTTTTTTATTCCAAGACTTGGTGTTATGTGCTCAAAGCGGAATATATTAGGTAAATATGAAGTGTTTTGTAAACTTCCATTATAATATCCCCAATAATCAACTGCAAATGAATTTTTTGGAGGAAGCATTGTGTCATTATATGTAAATCTATATGACGGTTCTCCATTAAATTTGATACTGTCGAGTTTTAATCTTAAACTCAATTCCTGATCAGTTTTAGGGCAACTAAATCTATATCCTATTAATGGAGATTGAAAATAAGAGTGGTAAAGCATTAAGCTTTTAATTGTCTTAGACGGAGTATATATCAATATTTGGTCTAATTTTTTTGAATTTGAGTAATCAGATCTGGACGAATTAAAAAACAGTATATTACCTTGCGGGAATTTTATTTCTTGTAAATATAATGCACTTGATTTAGTTGTAGTTGCACTAATATTTATATCATCATTACAGTTCTCTCCTAGGAGCATTCTTCTTCCACAATATCCAAAATAAAACGGACCATCATAATTAGAAGTTCCTGGATCATCGGCGCCATATGAAGTATATACTGTCCATTTTGATTCCAAGCTATAATCAGTTTTCTGTCCACTTCCTTCTGAATAATTAAAATTTATTATTTCATTTTTAATGGATTTTATTTTGCTTAAATACCAAATACGACTTTTTTTAGTTAGCGATTGACAATGATTCCAGTCTATATCCGAATGATATCCTTCTGGAAATACATATTCATACCGAGTTAAAATTCGGTCATTAGTCTCAGTGCCGTATGAGGTTATTGTAAGCTTTTCAAAATAATATTCCGTACCATCAGGAGTTGTTATTTTGTAGCCAAATTCCGAATTAGGAAGTTCGATACTACTTATTAAATATCCTTTTTTATTTATTATTTCAAATGAACCAGTTATTGGGTCCTTAATGAATTCCAAGTTATGTCCATTAAAATTAGCCTTCATTATGTCAGGTGCACAATCTTTCTGACCTTTATAAAAGTAGTCATCAATATTGGTTGAAAGAAAACCATCTTTTAACATTAGATTATCGCGGAAAATTACAAATGAAAAATATGGTGGTTTTATTTCATGATCATCATGATTTATCTGATCATATATTTTATTCTGGAATGGATATTCCATAGGACTATAGATATAATCAGGAAGCTTCATTTCATTATATGGTGGTGAAAAATCATCAGTGCCATTAACTAATTGGACAATACTTCCAATTTGTAAATCCCATCCTAATCCGATGGAACTAGCTTCCTCACTTACTTTAATTCCACCAGAATGATATCTTAATGAAATAGGGAAACTACAACCCTCTATGTCAATTGTATAAATCGGGACTGATATTTCTGGAATTCCTGTATACTCACTAACAGGAATTTCACCGTATTTAATAAAATTGTAAGCTTCCGGTATTACGAAATTGGTCGCAGGTTTCCATGGTTCAACATCTTGTGAAAATAACCGAAAAATAGTAAAGTAAAATGTGATAGAAAAGATAAAAGTCCTCATAAAAATTACTATGTTGATGACTAGTTTTATAATAGAAGCAAACTTATAATTTTAGCATATAGAAAATTGTATCTATCGAAAAGAATATTTACAAACATTAAGAATGTAAAATTATAATGGCTATCTATAAATTCAAAGAAATGTTATAAATTTATAAAGAGTCTAAATTATATTTGCAATATAAATATATACATGTCACATGTTTTATTTCGCGTAATCCTGTTCTAGTGCTTGAATAATAAAATTTCTTTAAATTATGATGGGATTTGTATTACAGGATCATTTTTCGAACCTGTTAAAATATCGAAAGCAGGAAACAATCCCCCTGCTTTTTCCCCCTTGTCCCATACTTAACAAACAATTTTTACATTAAGCGTACTTTAAGCGTACCTTAAGCGTTGTTTAAGCGTTAAAATACGTTTGAACTACGCTTAAAATAAGTTTAATAAAAGCTTAATTATTCATTGAATCCTTAACTATTATACTTAACTTTGCTTATTAATTCATAATTATTCTAACAGCACTAAAAATGGCTAAACGTAAACCTAATGGTGAGTATGTCGGCCTTGTCGGCAATGTGGTCTTATATGAAGCTAATGGTCAAGGAATTATGAGAGGCCGCTCGAAACCACGAAAAGATACTTCAAATTTGCTCGCTGAAGAAAGGAGCAGCTTTGGGAAAATAACCCACTTTTTATCTAAAATTAAAACTATTCTTAATACCGGTTTCCAGGATTATGCACCCGGCAAATCTTCCTGGAACTCAGCATTATCTGTAAATTATAGCGCCTACAGAGAAGCCGTACGTCTTAATACAGCCGATAGCTTTGCATGGCTGAGCATCGCACACGGTAACCTTAGCAGTGCTGAAATGGTTGATGTTTCTCTCGACAATAATAACAAAGTTGTTATCACATGGAGCGGCACAGAACCCGGTAAAGTGTATCATAATAACGATATAGTGATGGTATTGATCCTCAAAAATGGTTTAAAATCCCTTATTCATGTGAATGAAAGCAATATCAGGCAAGATGGCACAATAACACTCAATCCTGGTGCGCTCGTTGCAAATGATAAGATTGATGTTTTCATTGCCTTCTGCACAAGTTCCTATAAAAAGAAGAGCGATAAAAATGTTTCCAATAGTCAGTGGATCAAGCAACTTACAGTAGTTTAGCATGTGCTGAAATACACTCCTTTCCAATAGCCCTTTTGCATCTTATAAGAAGTATTGATTTCATCGACTCATAATAACACTTGCCTTCTTTAGTCGTTTTTTTTATTAAGTTTGCATGACTTTTCCTATAGATGCAACGATTTATTAACCCCTTAATTTTAATCTTTTTGGTGATGACGCTTGCTTCATGCAACGTTTCACGAAGAGTAGAACGTAGGGGTGGCAATTTGCTGGTAAAGAATGTAATAAAGACCGACAGGCCTGGCATTATCAAGTCAGATATCCTCAACTTTACGCAACCTAAACCTAATAAAAAATTCCTTGGGTTATTCCGATCAAGGGTCTGGGTGTGGGATGCTTTCGCGCACAATTCAAAACACAGGTTTAGCAGATGGATGGTGCGCAACTTCGCCGAATCACCTGTACTGCTTGATACTATTGCTGTGCATAATTCACTCATCCCCATGAAACAGTACCTTTCAAATAAGGGCTACTTTGGTGCCGGAATGAAAAGTAGTGTTGAGGTGAAAAGAGGTCGTGCTAAAGTTTTTTACACTACCGTAACTAAGGAGCCTTTCAAGTTTGGAAAGATTTCGCGCGAAATCAATGATGATACGCTGAAGAAGATTGTACTCGGTGAGGGTAGCTATTCCCTTTTAAAGGAAGGTGATCAGTATGATGCATATAATATGACCGCCGAAAGAGACCGAATTACTCAATTACTTCGCAATTCAGGGTATTATGCCTTCAACAGCGACTATATTTTTTACGAAGTTGATACTACCGCTACTCATGGTGTGGCCAATATTAAGCTGATTATCAAGAACAGGAATAATGATGTGATGCCACAAACCAATGCAGCCGGTGAATCCGCAACAGGTGCTGCAACTGAAAATGGACAACTGCATAAACGATATGTTTTCAACCAGATTTTCATTAATTCCGATTATCCACGATCGGGTGATACTTTAAGAAATTTTGACACTATTTCATTTTATGGAAATAAGCCTTCTGACAGTACCCTTGTGCCCGATTTTTATGAGTTATATCGCAACAGTATCCGGCTAAGGCCCGAAGCAATCGCACGATCTGTTTATATAAAACCCGGAGAGTATTATAGTCAGAAAAACATTAATCTTACCTATAACCGCATCCAGAATATGGGCATAAGCAGTTATGTGTCAGTTAATGTGCGACCACCAACCGATACTCTGGTCAAAATTGGTTCAAATCAACAATTGCTTGATTGTGACATCCGCATAGTAAGAGCCAAAGTAAACAGTTTTACTATTGAGGCCGAAGGCACTAATACCGAAGGTATGATGGGGCTTGGTTCAAGTATAAATTATCTTAACCGTAATGTCTTTGAAGGAGCCGAAGCCTTAAGAGTCAAAACCTTTGGATCGTTTGAGATCAGACCTTCACTTACAGAGGACAAACAAAACAAGTTGCTGGCTATCTTTAATTCACTGGCAGCAGGTTTTGAAACAGGTCTTGATTTCCCAACTTTATTAAGTCCGTTTCCTTTCAAACTCCAATACCAAAATGCCAGGCCCCGCACATCACTTGGGGTTGGTTTTAATTATGAATTAAGAAATGAGTATGAACGTTACCTCGCAAAGTTTTCGTTAAGCTATGAATGGAACTCTACCGCTCAGTCGCGCCATTATTTGTCTCCGGTCGATTTGAGTAGTATCAGCATTGTAAGAACAGACCTTTTCACACAAACATTGCTTAATCTCAAAGATCCGCGCTTTTTTAATCAATATACCAATCATCTGATTCTCGCGCTTAAGTACTCGTACATCTTTAATAATCAGAATCTTACTGAGCGAAAGAACTTCATATATTTCAGGATTAATTTTGAACCTGCCGGCAACTTGTTCAACTTGTTTAGTTCAATTACAGCTGCCCCAAAAGATGAAGAAGGTAAGTATAAGTTGTTTGGACTCAGATATGCACAATATTTTAGAACCGACTTTGATTTCAGATATTATAAACCGGTAACACTTCATCAGCGTTTGGTTTACAGGGGAGCTTTTGGAATTGGTATTCCATATGGCAACTCAATATCGCTTCCATTTGAGAAAGGTTTCTTTGCGGGAGGTGCTAATGGTATGCGTGGTTGGCCGGTAAGGTCATTGGGCCCGGGTGAATATTATCAAAAAGATGCAAATGTGCTTGAAAATGTTGGTGACCTGTCGTTTGAAGGTAATGTTGAGTATCGGTTCCCACTATATCGTTTTCTTAACGGGGCAATATTTACCGATGTTGGCAATATTTGGCTATTACAGGAGAATAGTGATTTTCCGGGAGGTAATTTTACATGGAACAGAGCCTTGCAGTCTCTTGCCTGGGATGCAGGTATGGGATTAAGATTTGACTTTAGTATTTTTATTTTTAGAATAGATGGAGGTTTGAGGATTTATGATCCCGCTTTGCCTGTTGGCGACAGGATGTTCCTGCCAACAAAATTCAGGCTTAAAGATATTAACTGGAATTTTGGTATTGGGTATCCTTTCTGATGCTTTTAGTGAACGAATGATTAAAGACTTGTTATGATTGAGATGAATAGCCGGCAAATGTCGGAGAGGATCATTGGTGAATTAGGCTATGAGCCAACTGCCGGTCAGGAGAAAGTAATTAACATGCTATCCGACTTCATTACGGCACCGGATGAGGTTAATGTTCGACCTGCTTTTTTGTTGAGAGGATATGCAGGAACCGGTAAAACAACATTGGTAAGTGCCTTAGTGAGAGTGCTTCCATTAGCCGGTTTGCAATCGGTTTTACTTGCACCAACAGGTCGTGCAGCAAAAGTGTTGGCAGGCTATTCCCGTAAGCAGGCAAATACTATTCACAGAAAGATATACCGTGCTTTTACCGGAAATGATGGAAGAATTAGCATGATACCCGGTCCTAATCCACATAAACTTACTCTTTTTATTGTTGACGAAGCTTCGATGATTCAGGGGGCAGGAAAGCAGAGTGATCAGGGAATTTACAGCCATCGAGATTTGCTGGAAGATTTAACTGACTATGTTTATAAAAGTGAAGGATGCAGGTTGCTGCTCATTGGTGATGATGCACAGCTTCCGCCTGTAGGGTTGAATGATAGCCCTGCGCTTGATCCTGAAATCCTGAATAAACAGTATCATCTTCAGGTCACTACTTTCGAACTGAATGAAGTAGTTCGTCAGGCACTCGATAGCGGAATTCTCTCAAATGCTACCACCCTTCGTTATAAAGCTAAAGAAGAGAATCCTCAGGTACCATTTTTTAATCTCGCCGGGTTTAAGGATATCCGATCTATTGATGGGAGCGAATTTGAAGATGCCCTCAACTCGTGTTATGACCGCTTTGGATTTGAAAATACTGTCATCATTACCCGGTCGAATAAACGGGCCGGACTTTTCAATAATGAAGTAAGAGCTCGCATTCTCTTCAGGGAAACCGAATTATCGGCAGGTGATATAATGATGATCACAAAAAATAACTATTTCTGGATACCCATATCATCAAAGGCCGGTTTTATTGCTAACGGCGATATTGTTGAAGTTAGACGTATCATTAGGAAATGGGAGATGTATGGTTTTCACTTTGCCGATTTAATCGTTCAACTTGTTGATTATCCCGAAATGGATGTGATTGAAGTGCGTATGCTTCTCGAATCCATTAATATTCAAAAGCCCTCCATGCCATCGGAAGATATGATGAAGCTTCATGATGAGATTATGTTGGATTACACCGATATAGCTTCAAAGCATGGACGTATTGAAAAAGTTAAAAACGATCCTTACTACAATGCAGTTCAGGCAAAATTTGCCTATGCACTTACTTGTCATAAAACTCAGGGAGGTCAATGGGATGCTGTTTTTGTTGATGCAGGTTATCTTAAAGAAGAGATGATTGACCATTCTTTTGTCCGCTGGCTCTATACTGCAGTAACCCGATCAACGACTGAACTTTATCTGGTGAATTTTAATCCAATATTCTTTGAAGATTAAATTTCTTGCATTAAACGTGTAAAAATGAGCCTATTAAGTGCGTAATGCGACAAACAACATGGCAATGAGCGGTGTTTGAACTAAACAACATTGAGCTCAACCCTTTTTTATACCTTTGCAGTTTGAAAAGAACCATATGAATATTTCGCGCGAAAGCCTGGAAAATCTTTTTGAAGATTTCAGAAATCTGAAAGTTTTAATACTGGGTGATGTAATGATCGACTCTTACATAACGGGTAAGGTTGACAGGATATCGCCCGAAGCCCCTGTGCCGGTTGTGGTTGTTGAGAAAAGATGGAACATGCTTGGCGGGGCTGCTAATGTTGCATTGAATATTAAGTCTTTGGGCGCTGAGCCAATACTTTGCTCAGTAATTGGCTCCGATGTTAAAGGCCAGACTTTTATTGAACTGCTCGAACAGGATAATATTTCAACAACGGGCATAATACAAAGTGCACAGCGAGTTACTACAACAAAGTTCAGAATCATAGGTAACAAGGCACAACTGTTGAGGGTAGATGAAGAGACTGAAGTCGATCTTAATCCCGATGAAGAGATGGAGCTCGGCGATAAACTTAATGAAATTATTGAAAATGAAGATATAAAGGTTATTATACTTCAGGATTACAATAAAGGTGTTTTAACAGAGAAGGTTATCAATGATATCATCACAATTGGACAAATGAAGAATATTCCGGTTGTTGTTGATCCAAAGAAGAAAAACTTCACCTGTTACAGTAGAATAGATCTCTTTAAGCCAAATTTGAAGGAGTTGCGCGAAGGGCTTAAACAGGATATTGAACTTAAAGAAATTGAGAAGATTAAACAGGCATGCGCTGAATGGCAACAGAAACAGCAAATTGTTTCACTCATGGTTACCCTTTCAGAAAATGGCGTTTTCTTTCGTGAGCAACAGGATGGAAGAGTAACTGAGTTCCATATCCCTGCACATGTGAGGAATATTGCCGATGTATCGGGTGCAGGCGACACCGTTATTAGTGTAGCATCACTATGCAGGGCACTTAAAACCGATTCTTGGCTCACAGCAGCTCTGTCGAATATAGCAGGAGGGCTGGTTTGTGAACAAGTAGGAGTGGTGCCTGTTAAAGGAATGCGCTTACTTGAAGAGGCTATTCAACTCCTCACACAGGGAAATACTGTTGGGAGTCGCAAGATATAATATCCACAAAATAAAACAAGAGACAGAGCGTTAATGACCATAAAGTTCAATCACGTGCGATTAATTGCCAGCAGAATAATTCTCATAACCTTATTAACAGCATGCCTGATAAATCAGGCCGAAGCACAACACCGTAAAGTTCGAAACCTGCCCGGTTATGATGATGCTCCATATCACTTTGGGTTTATACTCGGAATGAATGAAATGTTGTTTACCATACGAACCAATCCCGGTTTCCAGGATGTTGTTTATGGACCACTTACTACTCCTGATTTGTTTTCCGATTCGTCACATTTAATGAGTATTGAGCATTCACCGGCTTTTGGTTTTACGATTGGTATTGTTTCAAATTTACGCGTTTCGGATAACTGGGACCTTCGTTTTGTTCCTTCTTTGTCATTTGGTGAACGCGACCTCAATTATGTTATAAGTACTCATTTTGAGGGGAAGAATGATTTGGTTAACATCAGTAAAAAAGTACAATCAACCTTTGTTGAATTTCCATTAACCCTGAAATTTAAAGGTACACGGTATAATAATGTTCGTCCTTACTGGATTGGTGGTGCCCGCTATTCACTCGACCTTGCAAGTGATTCAAAGAAAAAAGAAGGGAACAATAATATTAATATTGCTCTTGAACGAAATGATCTTTATGCTGAACTGGGTGCCGGGATTGATTTTTATACCACATTCTTCAAGTTTGGCATTGAGATGAAAATGGCCTATGGGTTAAAAGATATATTACGCCGTGAAGGCAATATATACACTTCGGGAATAGACCGTTTTAATTCAAAGACCTTCCTGTTATCATTCACCTTCGAATAAAGAAGGTTAACTCATTACATGCGAAAACAGATAGAAATAAAGCTGAATCCATCGGAAGCATCCGATCCGGTTCG
>JBLMZZ010000092.1:0-5221 GCA_050259095.1 Omnitrophica WOR_2 bacterium
CAGAAAGGCGATAAGAAAGTTATTCGCGGATGGGTAATGTACGACTGGGCGAACTCAGTTTATCAACTTACTATTACCACTGCCATATTCCCATTGTATTTTCTGGCAGTAACTAAAAGAGGGCCTGATGATTTCAATGTTAGTTTCTTTGGAAATGACATTATCAATTCAGTACTCTATTCCTGGTCAATAGCCATGGCCTACCTTATAGTTGCAGGTCTAACACCTTTATTGTCTTCTTTGGCAGATTATACCGGCAGAAGAAGAGGGTTTATGCAGTTTTTTACTTTTTTGGGGGCTATTTCATGCGGGATACTATTCTTCTTCGATTCACATCATATAGAACTGGGTGTTATTGCCTTTACTCTCGCAACCGTAGGTTATGGAGGAAGTTTAGTATATTATAATTCATTCCTTCCCGTTATTGCAGAGAAAAAAGATCAGGATAAGATAAGTGCACGTGGTTATTCAATGGGATATCTGGGTGGCATTGTACTTATTATTTTCAACCTGTTTGTGATAGAGAAAAAAGAATTGTTTGGCATTACAGATGATACACTTCCGGCAAAAATATCCTTTGTAACAGTGTGCATATGGTGGCTTGCATTTTCGAGAATTACCTTCAGAAGACTACCAAAATACACCTTCAGAAAACGACATAAAGAAACTGAGACAAACATCTTCTTTGATGGTTACATTGAGTTAAATAAAGTGTTTCAGGAAGTGATAAAGTCACGAAAAATCACATTGTTTTTAATGGGTTTCTTCTTTATCATGATGGGGCTAATTACAACTATGTTCATGTCGGTAACCTTTGGTGAAAAGGAAGTTGGTTTAGCCGATAATGTTTTAATCCCAACACTTCTCGTAATTCAGTTAGTAGGTATGGGAGGTGCCTGGCTATTTTCGAGACTATCAACAAAGATAGGAAATCTCAAAGCATTAATCATTTCAGTGGCTATCTGGGTCCTTGTTTGTACTGTTGCTTCACAAATAGTAAATGCAACACAATTTATTATTGCAGCATTCTTCATCGGTCTGGTAATGGGAGGTACACAATCATTAGCCCGATCTACATACAGCAAAATGATTCCGGCCAATTCTACTGACCACACCAGTTACTTCAGTTTTTATGATGTAATGGAGAAACTTGCTTCAGTTTTTGGAACCTTTAGTTTCGGACTAATTGAAGCAATCACCGGTAGCATGAGGTACTCAGTTGCTGCAATTGCTGTTTTCTTTGTAATTGGATTAATTTGTCTGGGCTTTACGCTGAGTACTGAATTAGTAGAGCAAAAATCAGCAGTAGTCAGAAGCTAAAATCATCACTAGCATCCTTCTTTGCTTTAAAACCCCTATTAACTGTATGGCAGGGTATTTGTTTAATGTGTTATAAAACAATAACATGGTAGCAATTACTCAGAGTTTGTGGATAAAATTACTTGATTGGGGATATAACAGGGCATTGTCGGGATCAAAAGGTATGGAGAAAGCCTCACAACTTGCGCTTCATTATGCTGATCCATCACTTTCAGTAAATCAACAAATTAATGCACTGATCAGACATCAGCAGCTACTGGCAGGAAGCAGTGGATTTATAACAGGAATTGGAGGATTAATGTCGCTTCCAATTGCTATACCGCTAAATCTGGCAAGCGTTGTTTTTATACAGCTTCGAATGATTGCTGCAATAGCTCATTTAGGAGGTTTTGATATTGAGGATAAACGGGTAAAATCAATGGCATATGCCTGTATGGCCGGAAATGCTGCTAAAGATATCTTTCAGGAAATAGGAATCAGGACGGGAACAAAGCTTACACAGAAATTGATTTATGGAATTTCGGAAAGAAGCTTTATTTCAGTAAATGAAAAAATTGGCTTTGCTTTAATCTCAAGAACAGGAAGCAAAGGACTTATCAATCTTAGTAAAGCTGTTCCAATTGCCGGCGGGATTATTGCAGGCAGCCTTGATTTGGCAACTACTGCCCTGATAGGTAAGATAGCAAAAAAAACCTTTATAGGTTAATTGGATTTCTTGATACTTAAGAATTTAACTGTCCAATTAATATAAGCATTCTCAGTGAATTTAATTACATTTGCCTCGTAATTCTATTTAAAACGAAGCAAACCCTAATTCAATTCATCATCCACCAAATGAAAAGAACTTTTTATTTTCTCATGCTTATCTTGCCGGCTTTTATGTCATGCAAACAACAAACAAAAACTGACAACCCTTTCTTCGGTGAATATACAACACCGTTTCAGGTTCCACCATTTGACAAGATCGACACATCCGACTACATGCCTGCCTTTATTGAAGGTATGAAACAACAGAATGATGAGATTCTTGCAATTGTAAACAACACAGCTTCACCAACTTTTGAAAACACTATTCTTGAATTTGATAAATCAGGAAAGTTACTGACCAAAGTTTCGAAGGTATTCTTCAATGTTAAAGGTGCAAATACAAGTGACAAATTGCAGGAGATTGCTAAAAAAGTAACTCCGTTACTATCGCAGCATCAGGACAATATTGCCATGAATGCCAAGCTGTTTGAACGCATCAAAGCTGTTTATAACACTCGCGAAAGTTCAAAACTTGATTCAGCACAAATTAGAGTAGTTGAGAAATACTACCGTGATTTTGAACGTCAGGGTGCTAATCTTCCTAAAGACAAACAAGATAAACTTCGTAAAATAAACGAAGAATTAGCTTTGCTATCCGTTAAATTTGGAGAGAATCTACTTGCTGAAACCAATGATAATTTCAGCTTAGTTATTGATAACAAGAAAGATTTAGACGGTTTGCCTGACGGAGTTATTGCAGCAGCTGCAGAAGCCGCAAAATCAGAAGGCAAAGCAGGCAAATGGGTATTTAAGTTGAATAAACCCAGCATGATCCCTTTCTTACAATATGCTAAAAACCGTGATCTACGCCAGAAACTATACGCTGGTTATGTTATGCGTGGCAACAACAATAATGCAAACGATAACAAGAAACTTGCTCTCGACATGATTAAATTAAGAGCAGAAAAAGCTCAATTATTGGGTTTTGAAAACTATGCTGCTTACATCATTGACGATAATATGGCTAAAACTACCGGTACTGTTGATGAGTTTCTTAATAAACTTATGACTGCAGCTATACCTGTTGCTAAAAAAGAGCTTGCCGAAATGCAGAAGATTTCTGATGCCGAAGGCAATAATTTCAAACTGGAATCATGGGATTGGTGGTATTATGCTGAAAAACTTCGCAAACAAAAATACGATCTCGATGAAAGTGAACTAAAACCATACTTCAGTCTGGAGAATGTTCGTAATGGTATGTTTGCTGTTGCAACCCGTTTGTACGGTATTTCTTTCACCAGAGTTGATAACTTACCTGTATATCAAAAAGATGTTGAAACCTATGAAGTAAAAGATACCGACGGATCACACTTAGGAATCTTATATCTTGATTACTTCCCACGTGCATCGAAAGATGGTGGAGCATGGTGTACTGATTTCCAATCTTCAGGATATGAGAACAATAAGAAAATAGATCCTATTATTTCAATTGTAACCAATTTCACTCCTCCATCAGGTGACACTCCATCACTTTTAAACTGGGATGAAACACTGACTCTTTTCCATGAGTTTGGACATGGTTTGCATGGATTATTTACATTGGGCAAATACAAACGCACAGCAGGTGATGTTCCAAGAGACTATGTGGAACTTCCTTCACAGGTAATGGAAAACTGGGCAGCAGAGCCTGAAGTTTTGCGTATGTATGCTAAACATTACAAAACAGGTGAAGTAATTCCTGAAGCCCTTATTACGAAAATTGAAAACAGCGGTCTTTTCAACCAGGGTTTTGACAATACTGAGTACATTGCAGCTTCAATACTTGATATGGATTTGCATAAACTTACTGCTCCGGTTCAAGTTACTGACATTATGGATTTTGAAAGCAAGTCGATGAAGAACATAGGCCTGATTAATGAAATTTGGCCACGTTATCGTACAACTTATTTCTCACATATTTATGATGGTGGCTATGCTGCCGGATATTATGTTTATTTATGGGCTGCAGTACTTGATGCTGATGCTTTCGATTACTTCAAACAGTCGGGCGACATATTCAATCAAAAGCTGGCAGCAAGCTTCCGTAAGAATGTATTAGCAGAGTCAGGAAACGATGAAGGTATGGTACAGTACAAAAAATTTAGAGGACAAGATCCTTCAATTGAGCCATTGCTGAAGAAAAGAGGACTCAATTAATGAAATAAAGGAGCTGAATAAATTTATTTATGAAATAGGAGGAAAAGGTAACAGTTTTCTTCCTATTTCTGTTTTAGACTTATTTCAGGACTAGTCACCCTCTATAATCGGCCATTTCCCCTCACCCCCTACTCGTCCTAATTTTTGTTTACAGTTTTTTGGTTAATACTGATTTGAGTTTACATTTGGTGTAAACTTATTTCAGGACAAGTCACCCTCTATAATCGGCCATTTCCCCTCACCCCCTACCCCCTCTCCCGGTGGGCGAGGGGGAAAACAAGCATAAAAAAATTAAAGATGCGTATTAAATTGTAGTTTTACCTCCTCATGGCATACTTAGGAAAATCAAAAGAGAATTTTTATTTCTTCAAATCGTCTAAAGCTAGTTTTGAAGTTGCAAAAGGATTGCGAAGATATCAGACTTCGGCAGAGTTATTACTTTGGGAAGCATTACGTAGTCGTAAAGTAAATGGCATGAAATTCCGTCGACAGCACCCTATTCGATCATTTATAGTTGATTTCTATTGTCATGAAGCCCAATTAATAATAGAATTAGATGGCTCCATTCATGACCAGCCGGAAGTAGTTGAAAGAGATTCTATGCGAACCACCGCTTTTGAGGAATTGCAGTTAAAAGTAATACGATTCAGGAATGAAGAAGTCGTAAATGATCTAAATTCAGTCATTAATAAAATAATACAATCAACTGAATCTTAGCAACTAACGTCTCCCCTCGCCCTCCGGGAGAGGGGTAGGGGGTGAGGGGAGAAAAGTACATGTGCTGGACGACTGGTTTATGATATTTATGAAGAAATAAATCCTTAAAAAAATGAAAATAAAGTAGTGCAGTTATATAGTTGTAATGTAATAATTATCAGCTCTTTAATCCAGTCTTCGGATTTTGTCGATTTTAAAAATACTAACTCTTTTCAAAAAGTATTGCTTCTCTATTATAATG
>JBLMZZ010000093.1:0-5319 GCA_050259095.1 Omnitrophica WOR_2 bacterium
CGAGATATCATTTATTTAAATTCTTACGATATGCCCACTTGGCATCATCCCTTAACACTGAATCAACAGGAAGATTCTGAATTTTAGCTTTTCTCTTGATTTTATCGTACCATTCTTTTGAAGATCGAATGTAATTTTCAATCTCCTCAAGCTTTTTTAAATCATAAGTCTCACTGATCTTGATATCTTTCACTGAATTGTTGACTACATGATAAATTAGAAGATCGGCAGAGTTGTAAATTACATTTGATGAATCGGCACTAAACTTATTTATCTGCTCATCAAATTGTTCCTTGGTAAGAGGATAGGAACTTCTCCTGTTTTTCAAAAGAACAATGTATTCAGCGTCTTTAATAACAGGGAAGTGGTAAATGACTTTTCTGAATGCAAGATGTGGAGCGAGTTCAGAATTAACAGAAATAACCACATCATCAGGTATTAATTTAAAGGCTTGATGAGCTTCTTTAATATCAAGATAAGGCTCATAGTGTTCGGCTCTGAAAATTGGAATATTGCGTTTCCCTTTTTCATCTTTATTGTAATAATAACTTGTGAAGATAAGTACAGCAAGAAAGACTGCCTTACCTGTGTTTGTTTTAAATATTGGGAGGAAAGCAATTAAAGCCAGACTAATCATCGGTGCCATCTCAATTGAGTACTGACTTCCTGTTCCCCAAATAGCGGGGTTACTTGAGAACATCTTCTGCGCAATGATTGGAAGGATCATTAATAGATACTGAGGTTTATAAATCAATGCAAACCCTCCAGAAATCAGAAACATAAACCAGAACATACTCTTAACACCATGAGCATCTGCTGAAATGGTGTCTTCAAAAAGAAGACTAAAATACTTAACCGGATTAAGGATCATTGTACTAAATACATCTGCCGGACTGCCACTGACCTTACTATATCTTGCTAACTGGTCGGTGCCTAACCCTTTTGAATAGGTTGGCATAATTTCAAGTATTACAACCAGGAAATATATTACAGAAAAGACAGCAAGCCCTATTGCAACAGGATTGCTTATAGCAGACGATTTACCTTTTTTCAATAATAAAAGACCCATTAAAATAAATGCCATCCAGAGAGCCATATTCTCTTTAGCCATCAATATGAGCACGAAAAATATCAATGTTTGTTTAAGATTCCCTTTTTCAAATTGTAAAACAAACCATGGAATAAGCATAGCTGCGACTACATTGTTATGGAAATCAAAAGAGAGCGCTGAGAAAATAGGCCATAGGATTAAGAAATGGGCCATTAGCAATAAACTTATCCATTTATTGATTCCCTTAAACCGTGCATAAGCGAATATGCTATACCCGCCGAATAATATTGAAACTATCTGAATGATTAATAGTGTGTAACTGCCAAACAAATAATAAAAAGGAGCATAAAGCATTGTTATTGGTGAGAAGTGGTCACCAAGATAAGGTATTTCAGTCCCGTCAATTGCCAATGTAAAATGTGCTGAATGTAGATGAGCATAATTATAAAGGGCATTGTTAAACATGCCCAGATCAAGAGCATAAGTTCTGAAAAGGTAATGTGGTACAATCGATGCCAGGCAATAGGCTGTTGCAAAGATTATTAATATAAAGCCGAAACATAGTCTAAATAAAAGCCTATTATTGGAATAGTTATTCAAATTCACTTTTGTAAATATTTTCTGCATCTTCTTTTATTATTGTATCAACCGGTTTATTAGTTTCTTGAGCTTTTTTGGAAATGACATTCATAAATTCAGGACTCTGCCTTAATCTGTTTTCTAAATAATTTAACCAATCTTTCTTAGAATAAGTTATGGGTTTATGTTTTGGATAAATACCTTTTTTAGCTAGTTCCATATCTGGCATCTCCAGATATGCATAAAATAAGTAAGAAGGATAAAGCCTGCCAAATGAATCCCAATATGCTTCTTTTGTCATACCATTATAATGGATTGCTCCATTTAGATATTGACTTACCTGAAAATAATTATGATAAAGCATTATGACTATTACAGATAGGGAACAAACTTTAATCGGAGTACCATGTGTAAAAGCTACATTAAGTAATGCTGCTATAGGAAGAGCCAATAACATGTAAATATCAATATATGCTCTTTGACCGAACCCTCCTCCAAACCACCAGGAGTACCAACTTGAATTTATATATACTAATAGCACTAATACTATTACTGTTGACCAAAAATATTTACGATAAAATTTATATAAAGGGATTAGACCAAATATTGCTAATAGCATTAGAGGCGTATATAGAAACCATCCTTTTCTATAACTAAATAAATTACTTATAATTTGTGGATTGTTAAAGAAAAAGCCGCCACCTGATCCATAACCAAAGAATTCATATTTGCCGGTAAGAAACTTATAATATAGAAATTGAGGAATCCACATCATTACAAAGGAGAGCATGATAGCAATTGTGATATGAGGCTTCCTTAAATAGAAGAGGATTCTTTCTTTAAAATCGGACCATGTCGTTATTTGCCAGGTTAGTAATAGAATTCCTACAACAAAGTTAACAGGTCGAATTAGAGTTAGTAAACCAAATATAATACCAGTTAAAAGACCTCTTATTAAAGTTGGATTGTGAAATAACTTATCTACCATGAACGCAAATAGTCCGATTGTAAAAAAACTATACACATGACTCATTGCTGGTTCCCTGATTACATAGATAACAATATTTGTACCTAATCCCACTATTAGTAATGTTAAGGCAGTAACAAATTCAGTAAGCTTTAATTTTTTTAATAGAAAATAGCGAATAATGAATAAAGTAAGAACAAAGTAAAAAATACTACTTAGAATCAACGCTATTTTATAAGGTGTAGAAAATCCGTCAGCAATATCCCCTGTCATCTTAAGATAATAATGTACCGGGAGAAAAAAAACTGACTGCATTAGAGCAACACCCATAGTGGCCTTAAAAAATAGACGTCCTTCATACCGATCTGCTGTTACAAAATACTTTCTATTATAATCGGGATCATCATCAAGAAATTTCAATGAAATATCGTTATATACAAATACTGCCGGTAACCATGCATAATAATGCTGGACGTCGCTTTCTATTATCCTTCCTTCTTGTGTATAAAACTTTTGGACATAATTAGCGTATAGCATTATTGCTGCGCATAAAATTATAATCCAAAGAGAAAGCTGTTTCATATCTCACATGTTATTCTATTGGTTCATACTTCCCCACATACAAATCATCTATCCATATTTTTTCTGAACCGAGGTACCAAAGATACGATTCAATATTTTCTTCTCTACTGTAAATATCAGGAGTCATATGGTAACTGACAATTTTATTCCATTGCCCCGGTATAAACTTATTACCCGCCTTACCAATGGATACAGCATCATACTTTATACTATGTCCCTCTGAATTTTTTGTATTAGTGACCATCATTAAACTATCGCTTATGTCCTTATTTGCATACACATATGCTGTAATGTTTATATAACAGTAATCGTTAATACAAATGTTCTTAAATGTATTCTGATGGCTCGGAGTATATTGCACAAGTTTATTTAATGCATACATTCCTTTCCCGTCATATGGAGTCGGAGCATCAGGGTCATTAATCATCAGATCCTCAAAATCTAATTTCATCAATTCATGATATTGATAATTAATCCCTTCGGGAAGTGATTTTATCGGACCATCTGGTTGTTGTATAACCATTAATTTTTTATCCTCCTCAGTAGCAACATTTTTACCAAGTATGGCAAAATAATATTTTCTGGTCATTCTGCTTCCATCAAGAACACCTAGCCTTATCTGATAAGCCTGATGAACGGTTAATACTATAAATCCGGAAATGAGAATAAATAACACGCTTTGAACCAGGATTTTCTGTCTTATCAAATAATCAACAAAGAAACCCATCGGCAAAACCAATAAAGCAGATGATTGTAGGAAAGCACGCCACCCAAAACTTAATAGACTACTAAATGAAGCAACTAAATAAATAAGTAATGCGAAGTAGATTACTGATGCCAAAAAGTAGTCCTTATGTGACTTTCTCATCATAAACAATCCAACGAAACCAAGTATAATCAATGGGGAGTAAATAAACCATCCTTTCCTGAATCCAACAAGCACATAGGCAAATCGTGGATGCATTAAATCTAAAGTGGCAGCCGGATTATCATATACATTAATGATCGGACTGCCTGTATACCTATAATAATAAATTAGTTGTGGAAGGATAAAAAGAAAACAGATTAACAAAGCAAACAAAAATTGACCTCTCTTCTTATAAATCAGATTTAACTTGTTTTTAAGTGTTGCATAATTATAAACTCCCCATAATAATGGGATTATAGCAATAAACATATCCGAAGGCCTGACTGCAATAATGAAACCCATTGAAATTGCCAGGAACAGAATGTATTTAAATTTTTGTTCTTCATGCCATTTAATGGTCCAGTATATTAATGAACTAATTAGGGCAAACAAGTAAATATGAGGAACATCAGAACCGAGTGTACTAAAATAAAAGAAGCTGGTACCTGTAAAGAAGATAAATAATGTTATTGCAGTAATTCTTTCGTTAAAATATTTCAACAAGATTTTTCGGGAAAAGATTACTCCGATTATACTGAATAAGGCGCCATAAAAGATCAATGCAGTATGATAAGGTACTGAGAATCCGTCAGCAGCATATCCAAATGATTTAGCATAAAGGTGTCCGACAAAGAATGGAGGAATCCAGAGGTATGACATTCCTTTGTAAAACCTCATTATCCTCTGATTATCTTTGGTAGTTGCCGTTTGAGAAAAATGCCCGGTATTTTTATACTTCTCGGTAATGCTTTCAAACCATCCGTTTTTCAATCCTTCGTCATGATAAATGTATTTGGCCGGCAAATGCATGTAATAACCGAAGTTATCATAAGAAATGAAGTTAAAATAGGGACTGAATGTCTTGATTAATAATAATATAGTGGCATATGCAATTATAAATAAAATGGAAGGTTTGCTAAATAATTTCTTACAAAACATAATGAACAGATTTTTTCAAAGGTGCATTTCCAATATAACCACAAGGTAGTGTATATACTTTTGGCGCTAATTTAAGTATTCTGAGTTAATAAAGTAGTGAAACAAACAGTATTTTAATTCTAAATTTATTCTCTCTGTATTGTATATATCTTATTGTATAATAAGATGCTCAAATAGCCATAATCTGATGATTATTTTTAAACAGCTCAAGTATCTGATGATTCTTCTCTTTGATAACTTTATAGACATCTGTGTCTTTTGCCCTGATTAAAATATCATCAACAATGAAGCTCC
>JBLMZZ010000094.1:0-3918 GCA_050259095.1 Omnitrophica WOR_2 bacterium
TTTCTCCGCTGAAAGCTGACATGTCAACATCAAAACCTTCATAGGTCATTATTGGTAATGGTATATTCTGAACAAAGTTCCATGTTGAATTTGATTCTGTAAAGAAGTATAAATCCATATTCCCTTTCCACCACATACTTGTTTTGGCATAAAAATGCAAAACAGGATTGTTACCAACATCAACCCTGCAACTAACAAGAGTATCCGATTGGGTATTGCTAAAGGCACTTGTGGCATTATAGCTACCGCCGGCAGGATTATTTGAACTACGTGCCCAAAAACCACCATGATGCCAGTTAGCCGGAGGAAATTCTTCATTTTCAAAGTCTTCAAAAAAAGCATTGTATGCTAATACCGTCCGTTCAAAACTTAAACTATTATTTAAATTGTCTCCATCTGCTGGTAAGGAAGCCTGGAAAGTATAAACTCCGGGTGAAGGAGCAACCCATGTCATACTAACTAATGTTGTGTCGAATGAGTTTAAGGTTCCTGTTTGCTGCACACCAATCACATTACCGTTAACCTTAAAAGTAACCGGTTTATCGAATGCACCGGTACCAAGGTTTTTCACATTGGCAGTCATTGTCATTGTGTTACCTTCAAAAATAGTAGTAAGGCTTCCGTCAAAAGAAGTCATTTCAAACTCATCGTTCATTGGAGTCACACATGAAATGTAAGCTACCCAACCGGAAGTTTGTTCCCATCCCGGACCATGAAAACGAATAGTAAGTGCTCCACTGGAATTCAATGCAGTTATTTGGCCCGGACTATCAGTTCCCATCCAATTACCCATAAGTGAAGCAGTAGTATCAATACCATTGAAGATCTCAAATCCACCATAACTGGCATTAAACTCAAGAAATGTCAACCTTACACGATCGCCTGGATTAGCAGGGAAAATCGTAGTAACCGCATTATCATCCATTCCAATCATGCCTTCAAGTCCTCCCGCATCAGTAAAAGTCGCACCACATGTGGTAATTGTCTGTGATCCTGTTGCAACCATTGGATAGATAGTACCAAGATTATAAACTGTTTTTTTGGAGGTATCATTCGCATGGTTTGGATCAGCAGCATTAGCAGCAAAAACAGTAATTTCATATGGACCGGGTACTGAAAAATTGCCCGGTGTAGTGAAATTGTAGGTGGCTATTTGATTAGCGTTAAGTGTAAAGCTTCCGGTATTTTCGGTTATTGCAGCTCCACCATTAATTGAATATTTCATGTTAAACCCTGAAAGAACAGAAGTGCCTTCATTCTTTACATTTGCTGAGATAATTTCAGCGTTAGTCAGACCGGCTCCTGTAACAGGTTGTATTATAGCAGAAACAGAAAGGTCACCATCCTCACCGGGACCCGAAAGACTAAAAGCAAGATTATATGAGCCCCATGTAACCATTGAAGCAGGAGTCCAGTCAGTAAATCCCAGTCCAAATCCATCACCCGGATTTTTCCATTCATACTGTTCATCAATTACCAGTGATTCGTGTGTAAACCATCCCCATTGACCTGTGACCGTGTAGTTGCTAACTGCCTGAACACTCATCCAATAGTGCCCTGCTGAAAGAGCAACAGCCGAAGGGAGCGTAATTTCATAAAGATAAAGTCCGGTGGTTACATCAATTGGCAATTCATTGAAAGTAGTAATGTTACTGAAACTATGTACAGCATTGCCCGGCATCCCGTTATTATTATCATAAAACACAACGTTCATACCTGTTACCGAAGCTCCGGCATATGAAAAGTAAGAACCGGCCACATTTACATAGTGAACATCCCAGTTATCACCTTCAGGTACAATAAAATCGTCGGCAGCAACACTGCTTAAAGGTGCTGAACCGGCATCAGTCATTTCCTGACTTACAATAGAACCGTACGACAAAGGCAACATCTGGTCGTATAAAACCGGTCCGTTGCGTGAACCCGTAAGCGACCTCACAATTGGCTTATCCTGAACCTTTTTAAAAGGCTCGCCGGCATAACCAATCTTACCTAACATTGTACATAACAAGGCCAATGTTAACCAAAAAGTAGTCTTTTTGCCTTTCTTATCCTTTGGATCAATAGTTGAAAATCTGGTAAGGAGTTTCTTTAGTGCCTTGTTTTCATCTTCAATCTTTTGAAGATCGATATCCACATCACTACTCGTGATCTCCGTTACTTTGTTCTTTTTAATTCTCTGACTGTTCATAATGATTTTTTAATTAACCAGACAAAATTCAATACACCAGAGCTTTATACCTAATAATAAGGAGAACAAAAAAGCTACAGCATCAAATTATGAAGGGAACAAAATTGCTACAATCAGATAAAAAATTAATTCTGAACTTTCTTAATCGGCTGGTATTATAGCTGTTGAAGGTAAGAGGCCAGATTCTCATCACGTTCAATACCTATCTTCTTTCGCAAACGGGTTCGGGCCACCTGGATGCTCTTAGGTGTTTGATATGTTATTGATGAAATCTCTTTGGTAGTCATGTTTAAACGGAGAAAAGCAGACAATTTAACCTCATTGGGAGTAAGGTCGGGATGGAGACCATTCAGTTTATCATAAAAATCCTGATGTACCTGTTGAAAACGAAGTTCAAACTCATCCCATGCACCCCTATCAAGGTTGGATTTCATATCCCTGATAATGGAGTGAAGTGCATTGGTTTGTTCTTCACTGCCTGATGTTTTCAGATCCTGTATTTCTTTGATTGTAGTTGCAATCAGCTCATTTTTCTGAAGCAGGTACATTACCTGTGTCGCAAGTTCCTTTTTCTTAAAATTAAGCTCCATTTCGAGGTTCTCATTCTTAAGTTCAAGATTGTGCTTCTCCAGATTTAGGTTGAGGCTTTCAAGTTCCAGGCTCTTTCGAGAGAGTTCCGATTGACGCATTCTTATTCTCTGATTACGCATCAGCAATATTGCGATGATAAACATAAACAGTAACACTCCGGCAATAACCATATAGATAAGAGCCTTATGCTCTTTTCGTGAGATCAGCAGTTGTTGCTCGAGTTCGTTCTCTTTTAGTTGCTTCTCGTATTCATACTGAGTTTCAAGTCGCGTAGAATTAGCAGTTGCTTCAGTGTTGATTATACTGTCGTAACTATCTTTATACTGTTTATAAAGTTCAAGAGCATCCTTATAACGGTTGGTTTCTTCATAAACAATCGATAAAAACTGTGAGGCGAACATCACCGACCTAACATTACCTGTTTTTTCCGAGAGAGTGAGAGAACGTTTTAAGCAGGATTCGGCTTTCGAATAATCTTTCACCCAAAAATAGCACTGTCCCATATTATTAAGCACCTGAGCTATTCCTGCAGTGTCATTCAATGATTCGCGTATCGTTAAAGCCCTGTTGTAGTATCTGAAAGCAAGATCGTACTGTTTCTGCTCCTTGTAAATAATGCCAATGTTATTGTATAATGCTGAATAATACTTTTGATTTTCAAGAGAATGATTCAAATCAAGTGCACGCTCAAAATACGTACGACTTTCTTTAAAGGACTTATTTTCAAGATATACTGAACCAATATTTACAACCATGGCAAGCTTTTTCTCTAAGTACTCTTTCTCAGTCATGTGCTTTCTAAAATGCTCAATAATACTAAGACTCTTATTGAAATAAATAAGAGCCTTAGCTGAATTATTAAGGTTAAAATAGCATAATCCTATCTCGGAATATAGTGTTTGATAATTTTTAGCAATCTTCACACTATCTCTTCCTTTCATTGCTTCACTATCAATAATTTTCAGGAGCTGAAAACAATAATCGATTGCTAAAGCAGGATTTCTGCTGTTAAGAAAAAGTTCAGTTAATCCCCAATATATCTCTTTAAGCAAGAATTTATCCGGTCTTATTTTTGCAATTTCAGCTGCTTTATTGAAGTAACGAAGCGATGAATCATTACTCAAACCCGCATAATC
>JBLMZZ010000095.1:0-26622 GCA_050259095.1 Omnitrophica WOR_2 bacterium
TCCCAAAGAGGTGAATAAGATGGATCATCCTTATTTAACAACCGCTCAATTGGGAAACGAGACGTTTGACGAAGGGTTAAATTAGTGATAGTGTAACGGTAACGACCAGGTTTAAATTCAATTCTCAACTCATAATTCACTGTACCGGCATTAACTTTAACATCGCCATCCTGATTATTGAGTTCAATGCGGTGCATAACTTCAATTACACCACTCACCCGATCACGTATACGGCAAACATCAAATGGATTTTTGTAGTAACTGTTTACCCAATCTATTCCTCTGATATAGAGTTCGTCACTAGTTCCATTTTGCTGAACTACTTCCTGATATGTTACTAATTTACTATCCTGATCAATTGGAAAAGCATCAGTTCCCTGAGCTAACCCAATAAAAGGAAGAATTAAAGTAAGCATTAAGATTTCTATTCTGATCATTTCGAATAATTTGTTTTACAAATATAAAAAGTTAAGCGAGTGTTTTGAAAGTATAGTACAAAAATGATGCTAAAAAAAAAGCTGACCCGAAGATCAGCCTTTTTTGTTTTATTCGATTGGTAGATTAGTACATTCCACCCATACCGCCCATTCCAGGGTTTGGCATTGGAGTTTCCTTTTCTTCCTTAATATCTGCTAATACACATTCAGTGGTAAGCAACATTCCGGCAATTGAAGCTGCGTTTTCGAGAGCAACTCTTGCTACTTTAGTAGGATCGATTACACCTGCCTGAAATAGATTCTCATACACTTCAGTACGGGCATTGAAACCAAAGTCATCCTTACCCTCACGTACTTTCTGTACGATTACTGAACCTTCGAGGCCGGCATTGGCAACAATCTGACGAAGTGGTTCTTCAAGTGCACGTTTAACGATAGCAATACCGGTTTCTTCATCTTCATTATCGCCTTTAAGCTCATCTAAGGTCGGAATAGCTCTAATATAAGCAACACCACCACCAGCAATAATACCTTCTTCAATAGCTGCGCGTGTAGCGTGTAAAGCATCGTCAAAACGATCTTTCTTTTCTTTCATTTCTACCTCACTGGCTGCACCAACATAAATTACTGCAACACCACCGGCTAATTTAGCTAAACGCTCTTGTAGTTTTTCACGATCATAATCGGAGGTTGTAGTCTCGATTTGAGATTTGATCATGTTTACGCGCGCTGAGATTGACTCAGAAGTTCCACGACCACTAACGATAGTAGTATTTTCTTTATCAACGGTAATTTTTTCAGCTTGACCAAGATATGATAAGTCAGCATCTTCAAGTCTGTAACCTTTTTCTTCTGAAATTACTGTTCCACCGGTAAGTGTAGCGATATCTTCAAGCATTTCCTTACGGCGATCACCAAAACCAGGAGCCTTAACAGCAACAATCTTCAAAGAGCCACGAATTTTATTAACAACTAAAGTAGCCAAAGCTTCACCATCAACATCTTCAGAAATTATTACAAGAGGTTTTCCTGTTTGAACAGTCTTCTCAAGAATAGGAAGAAAATCTTTCATTGTTGAGATCTTCTTGTCGTAAATCAGGATATATGGATTCTCATAAACAGCTTCCATTTTCTCGGTATCGGTAATGAAATAAGGAGAAATATATCCTCTGTCAAATTGCATACCTTCAACAACTTTTACTGTTGTTTCAATACCTTTGGCTTCCTCAATAGTAATAACACCTTCTTTCTTTACTTTATGCATTGCTTCAGCAATCTTTTCACCAATAAAGAAATCATTGTTAGCAGAAATGGTTGCTACCTGAGTAATTTTTTCACTTCCTTCCTGAATATTAACAGATTGTTTTTTGAGTGATTCAATAACTGCAGCAACAGCTTTTTCAATACCACGTTTAAGATCCATTGGATTAGCACCGGCAGTTACATTCTTCATACCGGTAGTAACCATAGCCTGGGCTAAAACAGTAGCAGTAGTAGTTCCGTCACCAGCAATATCTGCTGTTTTAGAAGCAACTTCCTTAACCATTTGAGCGCCCATATTCTGGACAGCTTCTTTTAATTCAATTTCTTTTGCAACAGTTACACCATCCTTAGTAATTACAGGAGCACCGTATGCTTTGTCGATGATAACATTACGTCCTTTAGGACCTAATGTAACTTTTACTGCATTTGCTAATGCATCAACCCCTTTTTTTAATTCTTCACGGGCTTCAGTATTATAAATAATTTGCTTTGCCATTTTTATATGTTTCTAAAGATTTGTAATTAAATGATAGCAACAATATCCGATTCCCTCATAATTAGATAGTCATTACCATCTATACTGATCTCTGTACCGGAATACTTTCCATATAAAACAGTATCGCCAACTTTTACGGTTAAAGGTTCATCTTTTTTACCAGTTCCAACTGCTACTACAGTACCTCTTTGTGGTTTTTCCTTGGCTGTGTCAGGAATAATGATTCCGCCAGCAGTTTTCTTCTCCGCTGCAGCAGGCTCAATTAATACCCTATCAGCTAATGGCTTTACATTCACTTGTGTCATTGCTATTTATTTTTTAAGTTTTACAATTGTATGTTGTACTCGCTTTGTCACATTTTGTGCCAAATGTTGCCGTTGTCGTAAATCAATCAGGTAATTAATAAAGCTTTTCCCCTGAGTATCAATAGATAGATAACAATATTTTGTAATATAAATCCTCTGATCGAATAATCTTTAAAATAAAAATGTCAGATTGTGTGACAATCTGACATTCTAAAGATTAACTTAAATTTCTTATTGTTTATCCTGAGGAGGTGCTTCCTGATAATCTTGCACTGGAGCTGCCTGATCATTAATCATTTGCCTTAACTCAGTATCTGTAGTTGTATTTACTCCTGAATTACGTGGAATAACGAATATAGAAAGTAAACTCAGTGTGAGTAATATTACGGCTAATGTCCAGGTTGTTTTTTCAAGAAAATCAGCAGTCTTTCTAACACCCATAAATTGATTTGATGAAGAAAAGTTTGAAGCCAATCCACCACCTTTTGAGTTCTGTACTAATACCACTAATGATAGTAATACACACGCAATAAGAATTAAAACTGAAACTAAAACATACGCTGCCATCTTGAACTATTTTATGTTTAAATTGATTCTTTAATTTTTACAATTTGGGCTGCAAAGTAAATGCTTTTTTCCGGATTTATCAAGATTAATTTTTCATAAATTTTTATAGCCTTTTCCGGATTACCCTGACTAAGTTGAATCTTTGCAAGAGTCTCACTTACAATATCATCATTATCCTGAATACTCTGCTTGGCCTTATCAAGAGGATTAAAGAATTCACGGCGTGGTGTAATCTTAGGTTCGTTCTTGATAAATAGGTCAATTAATTGATCTCTACTTAGTTGAGTTGATGTTTCTTCAATTTCTTCCCATGTCTCAGTAGTCTCATCTTCTTGTTCAAACGATTTTTCTTCTTTTGTCCGGGTGCTTTCTTCATCCTGATTATGTTCCAAATGATAAACAGATGGTACAAATTGGAATTCACTCTTTTCAGCTTCAGGAGTTTCTATTTCTCCAGCTGATTCCACAATCTCTTTTACATTACTCTCAAAAGATTCCTCTAATGCAATTTCAGCAAGGCGTTTTGCAATTATACTTTGTAGTTGTTTTATATAATCATCCTCTGAAATCTCTTGACTGTCATCTGCAACCGGAGAGGCATATTCCTTCTCAGGTACTTCAGGTTCTGGTTCAATACTTATTAAGTCTGTCGTACCATCCTCTGAAATCTCTTGACTGTCCTCTAAAACCAGAGAGCTATATTCCTTCTCAGGTACTTCAGGTTCTTGTTCAATACTTATTATGTCTGTCGTACCATCCTCTGAAATCTCTGTACTGCTATTTACATCCTGGGAGCTAAATTCTTTTTCAGTTACTTCAGTTTCTGTTACATCATTTATAACGATGGCCTTTCCATTCTCTTGTTCCTGCTCTTTCTCAATAAGAGTTGGAACATCCTTCAATTCAGTTCTATTGTTGATGAAATCGGTTAATTCATCACTCCCTTTGCCGTTAATCTCTGTGTCAGTCAGTGAAATTGTTGTTTCATCTTTACCTTCCACCAATTTTTTCAATTTAATGCGATTACCTGCATAAGCAACTGAAATCTTAAGTTGCTGATTATACTGGATATTATCAGTAGATTTTAAATTAAGAGCTAAAAGAATTTGAGCAATCTGGCAATAAGGAATATGATCTGTTACCTGTCGGAGCTCAGCCAATGACTCCCCGGTTAACAATTCAGGCTGTTTAATTAAAGAAATAAATTGCGCTGAATTCATTTTATTACCAGTTAACTACCGATTTGTTAAAGATATCTTCTACAAGATCATTCGAAATCAAATCAATCAGGTTTTGTTCAACGGTCCTTAAGTCCTGACTACTTGGATAATCCTGATACCTGCTTATCGCAGTCTCATAATTGTTTTTTGGTTCGAATTTATTAAAAAACCTAACATTGACAGTAATCTTTAGTCTGATCATTGATGCCTGTTGGTCACCACTAATTGCAATTGGCTCAGTTTCATAACCGGTAATTTCACCTTCGAGCTGAAGATCACCATTCCGGGGTATCAGGCTAAGACTGGTTTGTGAGGAAAACCTGTCTTTCAATTTTTCAGTAAATGTTTGACTGAGTGAAGGCTGTACAATCTCAGCTTTATTTGGGAAAGTAGCTATTGAAATAGTCTTTGCTTCAGGGGGTATTGATGCACCGGTAAATGAATATACACCGCAACTTGAAAAGGCTAATTGAGATGTCAGTATGATCCAAAAAAAGAAATTAAGCTTTCGATGTATCATAAGTTTGTAAGAAGCGATCAATGACCACTTTTTAATCGGGATAAATACCATATTCCTTTATCTTTCTATAGAGAGTTCTTTCAGAGATTCCAAGTTCTTTTGCGGCAATTTTCCTTTTGCCTTTGTGCTTTTCAATTGCTTTCTTGATTAAATCAATTTCTTTCTTTTGTATAGACAATGAATCATCAATAATTTCAGGGGTGTAGAACCCTTCCATTAGATTTGAATCACCGCTTGGATCATAAGCAACTGTTTGTTGTTTCGTGTTCTCAACATCTTTATAAAGTTGTTGAATCAATGGATAGTGCAGCATATCATCACTGATGTCACCATTTTTGATGATATCCACTACCAATTTTTTAAGATCATTAATATCTTTCTTCAACTCAAAAAGCACCTTATAAAGTATTTCTCTTTCAGAAAAATCTGATTGAGTATTCTCCTTTTTGTAGAGCATCGGAAGATCGCGACGTTCATCAGGAAGATACCGATGAAGGATATCACCGGTAATAAGTCTCTCCTTTTCTATGATGGATATCTGCTCGGTAATATTTTTCAATTGCCGAATATTTCCTAGCCATCTATAGTCCATGAGCATCTGCTTAGCTGGTTCATCCAGATCCAATGGAGGCATACGGTACTTTTCAGCAAAATCACTGGCAAATTTTTTGAATAAGAGGATAATGTCTTCCTGCCTGTCTCTTAAAGGCGGAATATATATTGGCACAGTGTTCAGTCGGTAAAATAAATCCTGCCTGAATTTTCCTTTATTAATAGCTTCCGGAATATCAATATTTGTTGCGGCAACAACCCTAACGTCAGTCTTTATAACCTTTGATGAACCGACTTTGATAAATTCACCAGTTTCTAAAACCCTTAGTAAACGAACTTGAGTGGAAAGAGGTAAATCAGCAACTTCATCCAGAAAAATTGTTCCACCATTAACTACTTCAAAGTATCCTTTACGTGCATCAGTTGCTCCGGTAAATGAGCCTTTCTCATGACCAAATAGCTCTGAGTCAATTGTGCCTTCAGGAATTGCTCCACAATTAACTGCAATATATGGCCCATGTTTCCTGGCACTCAATTGATGTATGATTTGTGGAAAGACTTCTTTCCCAACACCACTTTCACCAGTAATAAGAACAGTAATATCAGTACTTGCTACCTGAGCAGCAATATCAATTGCTCTCTCTAATAAGAGAGAATGACCAATAATTCCAAATCGTTGTTTGATTGCCTGAATATCCATAATAACTCAACTTCCTTTCGTACAAAATTACTAATTAATCTTGGAAATGACTGCCAAGAAAAGTTAATAACTGCCAAAATGACATTTTATTTTCTAATACGAGCTCCTAATTGTTGTTCAAGTGCTGTTGAGAGTTTGCTCATAAAGCTATCAATCTCTTTGTCGGTCAGTGTCTTATTCTCATCCTGAAGAATAAAACTTACTGCATATGACTTCTTACCTTGCTCAATTTTATCACCTTCATATACATCAAAAAGATTCACTCGTTTTAGCAAGTGCTTATTGATTTTATAAGCAAGCTTTTCAATCTCATTATATGGAGTTTCTTTTTCAAGAACGAGCGCAAGATCTCTTCTTACCTCGGGGAATTTTGAAACTTCTTTATATGTTACCGTATGTTGTTGAGCGATCGAAATAAGTGTATCCCACTCAAGTAGAGCTACCAATACCTGTTGTGTTACTCCTACTTGTGAAGCCAGGTCTTTATTAACAATACCGATTTTGTATAATGGTTTATTATTGAACTTGAACGACTGACCTAAAGAGAAGTATGGAATTGTATCAGTTTCATCAACTACCAACTTATCAATATCAACGCCCATCAAACGCAAAATATTGAGTACAAATCCATTGATATAAAAATAGTCAACTTCCTTTTCTTTAAAATTCCAATGGTCAGAATGTTGGTTACCGGTAACATAAAGAGCAAGCATTTTCTTTTCGAGATACTTGTCAGTTACATTATTGCCCCGACTTGCAGTAATAAGTTTGTATGTAGTACCAAACTCAAAGAACCTTAAGTTATTCTGTTTTCTGTTTATATTGAAAGCTATGGATTCAAGACCACCAAAAAGCAGTGATTGGCGCATTACATCAAGCTCTTTACTCAGAGGATTAAGAATATTTACCGTTTCTTCGTTATTAAACCACTTGCTGTTATTGTAATATGATGAACTGCTGAGTGAATTAGTTAGAATTTCGTTAAAGTTATTGTTTACCAGATAATCTGATATTTTATTATAAAGTGATTCACTGTCGGGTCTTTTAGTGAATGAAATACTTGAACGCATTTGGAGACCATTCTCTATTTTATTGTATCCATAAATACGCAGTATCTCCTCTACTACGTCAGCAGTAGTCTTAACATCCACTTTAAAAGGAGGAATCATTAGATAAAGACCTGAGTTATCCTCTTTTGTAATCTTTATCTTAAGTTCAACCAGTATCTGTTTAATTAATTCAGGTGCAAAATGTTCCCCAATTAATTTATCTACACTATCATACTTTAATAAGAGCTCAGCATGTTTTACCGGTTCAGGATAGATATCAGTTATTTCAGATGATATTTCTCCTCCGGCAACTTCTTTGATCAACAATGCAGCCCTTTTTAAGGCCTCAACTGTAATTTCCGGATCAGTACCTCTCTCATATCTAAAAGAGGCATCAGTCTTAAGTGTATGGTATTTTGATGTCTTTCTAATGGTTACAGGATTGAAACAAGCACTTTCTATAAATACTGCTGTAGTTTGATTAGTCACACCTGATTTCTCACCTCCAAAAACTCCTGCAATACACATTGGTTCATTTGTATTGCAAATAAGCAAATCATCTTCTGACAACGTTCTTTCAACATGATCGAGTGTAACAAACTTCTCTCCTGAATTTGCTTTACGTACAATGACTTTTTTACCTGTTACTTCATTTGCATCAAATGTGTGCAAAGGCTGTCCATATTCAAAAAGAATATAATTTGAAACATCCACAATATTATTAATTGGCCTTACACCAATTGCTTTAAGTCTAACTTGCAACCATTCAGGTGACGGGCCTACTTTAATGTTATTCACCGATAGACCCGAATATCTGATACAGCCTTCAGTATCTACAATGTCAATATTAATTGGCAAACTGTTATTGTCAACTCTAAAATTCTTGACATCAGGCCATTCAACTGAAACTTCGCCCATTTTGCGAATAACGATTGCTGCAGCAAGGTCTCTAGCAACTCCGAGATGTGAGAGAGCATCAGCATGATTAGGTGTTATTCCTATCTCAAAGATAGAATCGTTCAGAATATTGAAATATTTTGAAGCTGGAATGCCTACTTCTGTATTCTCGGGAAGTACTAATATTCCTTCGTGTGAAGTACCTACACCAATTTCATCTTCTGCACAAATCATTCCTTCAGAAACCTCACCTCTTATCTTTGATTTGTTAATCTTAAAACTCTCATCACCTTTATAGACTGTTGCCCCTACCAAAGCAACAATAACCTTCTGGCCTGCTGCTACATTTGGTGCACCACAAACAATATTTAAAAGTACATCACCACCAACATCTACTGTTGTTTTATGTAACTTATCAGCATTTGGATGACGCTCACATGTAATTACTTTACCGGTAACAAAACCTTCAAGTCCACCTTTAATTGATTCAAATGTTTCTAATCCCTCTACTTCAAGCCCTATATCAGTTAAAAGTAATGAGATCTGGTGAGTGTCAAGTGAGCATTTGAGGTACTCTTTTAGCCAATTATATGATATTTTCATGCGTTAAAATTTGAAGGTCAAAATTAAAGAAATTAGTGGTTAGTTAGTAAAGAACCTTAAGTGTGAGTAAAATGGAATGTTCCGGCCTAAAATTGTATTTTTTAAAATTCTCCTTTAGCTAATCTTACTCCATTGCTTATTCTTAGTGTGAATATACTTAATCATCTTTTGATTTTCAGGATTCAGCAGTTCAGGGTCCTTCCTAATTAGATCAGATGCTGTTTGGCGAGCTTTTTTAAGGATTCCTTCATCAACAACAATATTTGCCAGTTTCAATCCTACCAATCCACTTTGCTGGGTTCCTTGTATATCACCAGGTCCCCGAAGTCTTAAATCCATTTCAGCTATTTCAAAACCATCATTCGTTCTTACCATTGTTTCTATTCTCTTCTTCCCATCAGCACTAAGTTTATAGGAGGTCATTAAAATACAATACGACTGTGATCCTCCTCTTCCTACTCTGCCTCTTAATTGATGTAACTGCGAAAGTCCAAATCTTTCGGCATTTTCAATTACCATAACAGTCGCATTTGGAACATCAACTCCAACTTCAATAACTGTAGTAGCAACCATTATATGAGTCTTTTTTTCAAGAAAACGCTTCATTTCCGATTCTTTCTCTGCAGCTTTCAATTGTCCATGAACGATGCTCATTTGATATTCAGGAAGTGGGAAGTACCTTGCAACAGTGTCAAATCCATCCATAAGATCCTGTAGTTCTAATTTATCCGATTCATTTATTATTGGATAAACTACGTAGATCTGTCGGCCCTCAGTAAGTTGCTGTTTCATAAATTGAAACACTTTAAGGCGGTCTCTCTCAAAAAAATGGAATGTTTTAATTGGTTTTCTTCCAGGGGGTAATTCATCAATAACAGACACTTCCAAATCTCCATATAAAGTCATGGCAAGTGTCCGGGGAATAGGAGTTGCAGTCATTACAAGAATGTGAGGAGGTATTGTGCTTTTCTGCCAGAGCCGTGCTCTCTGTTCAACGCCAAACCTATGTTGCTCATCTATTACAACCAGTCCAAGGTCCTTAAATACCACCTTCTCTTCAATAAGGGCATGTGTTCCAATTAATAAGTTTAATTCTCCATTCTTCAGTCCTTCGTGTATGATTTCACGTTCTTTCTTTTTTGTTGACCCTGTCAATAGCTTTACATTTACAGGCATGTCCTTAAGAAACTTTAGGATGTTTCTGTAATGCTGAGTAGCTAAGATCTCAGTAGGAGCCATAATACATGCCTGGCATGAATTATCTAAAGCAATGAGTATGCTCATAAGAGCAACAAGCGTTTTGCCACTTCCTACATCTCCCTGAAGCAATCTGTTCATTTGCTTTCCGGTACTTAAATCTTTCCTGATTTCTTTAATGACTTTTTTTTGAGCATTCGTTAATTCAAAGGGCAAGTTGTTTTTATAGAATGAAAGAAAATTACTTCCAATATGACTAAATACTCTTCCATTTGATTTTTCCAATCTAATGTATTTAGTTCTGAAGAGTTCGAGTTGGACAAAGAAAAATTCTTCAAACTTGATTCTATAACGTGCCTTATCGAGTAACTCAGTACTTTTAGGGAAATGTATGTTATAAATGGTATCTGCTCGAGAAGAAAAATTAAGAGATGATACTATTTGGTTGCTTAAATTTTCTCCAATTGCTGAATAAGATTGTACGAGGGCACTCTTGATAATCTTACCAAAACTTTTACCGGTGATTCCTTTCCTTTTAAGCTTTTCAGTAGTTGCATAATAGGGTAATAGAGGTTCGATTGTTATTTGTGTTTCCTCCTCAACAGGGTCAACATCCGGGTGTGTAATATTGTATTTGCCATTGAATATACTCGGTTTACCAAAAACAATATATTCGTCCCCTATCTTGAGTTTGCTTTTCCACCAACTAACTCCCTGAAACCAGACCAATTCAATTCTGCCACTTTTATCATCTAGTAATCCGACTAAACGAAGTGATTTACCTGTACCTACTTCATTAAGATTAACCAATCGTCCCTTTAATTGAACATAAGCGGCATCAGATTGTATTTCATTGATTTTATAGATTTTACTTTTATCAATGTACCTAAAAGGGTAATATTCTAAAAGATCTCGGAATACCTTAATATTCAGTTCTTTTCTCAGTAATTCAGCTTTGGCAGGGCCAACACCTTTAATGTACTCTACAGGTGTATCCAAAGGATTCAATTGGAGGTATTTTTGTATGACAAAGATAATTAAACTAAGCAACGAAAAAAAAGCCCGACAAAGAAGCCGGGCTTTATAACTTAAAATTAGGATCTGTTAATATTCCCAGAGATTCTGTTCGAAATTAAACAGGTCACTTTTAATCCTTTCGGCTTCCATTAAAGCATCAACTCCAGTGGCATAGTCTGAAATACGACGATCGTAAACATTATCTTCTTTATAGATATAGCTACTGAACATCCTTTTCCAGAATATATCATCGTAGGTTTTTCTTGCAGAACTGTTGTATCTGTTAAACACCTCAGCTTTAGCAAGCACTGTACGAGCTTCAGGGAAATTAATCCAGAATAAAGGATCATAAGCTCTGAAGAGTCCCTTTTCGTCATAATTATCACGAACAGGGCATATGCCAAGTATTCTGACTTCCATTACGGATCTCTGTTTATCAAAGAACCAGTCCTCTTTAATCCTGAACCTTTTAACGTCGGTTGGATTAAATTTTACTGATATGATTGTGTCATACCAATCGTAAGGAGGATAAGGTCTCTGCATAGGAACAGAGTCAGTCCTTTCCAAACGGGTCATGATCTCCTGATAAGTCAGAGGTACAACAAATTCATCTGAAGGATTTGAAGCATCGTATGCTGTGATGGTTCCTTCTTTAAGAGCATCCATCAAAACCTGCATCAGACTCCTTAAGTCATTATGAGGAACTTCTGGATAATAGAAAGCTTGATTCATCTTCTCACGAAGATCAATAACGCGCCATATCCTTTTGCTCCAAACAACATCAGCTTCACGAACCCAAGGATAAGTGATAGGCTTCTTTTCAATGGTTGTCTTCTTGTCATACACTCCATCACGTGGAGGACTGTCGAGCACCTGAGCTAAACTGGTCTTTGCATAACCGGCTACTAATAAAACGATAGCTAGAATACCAATTACTTTTTTCATCCGTCAATTTATTTATTGTACAACCTCAATAGGATTGTTGTTATTTTATTTTCTGAAGGTTCCCCGTTGTTTATTTCGTAAGTGAAATTAACAGAAAAACGCTTCTATTATTCTCTTTATTGCACCAATTACTGAACAATGATACCAATAGTACCAAGTTTACGGTTTCCATCAGGACCTTTAGCCATAATGTTTTCAAACCATATTCTTTGTCCTTTTTTACTGTTTTCAATAAAGTTCACCATTTCATTGGTAAGTCTGTTACTGTTTGCAGTTTTTTCAAAGATATCACCACCTCTTGTTCCTATAAAAGTAAATGAAGTAATCTCGAAGTTTAGTTCAAAGTCAAAGTCTTCAGGCATTTTAGGAATAATTGCCTTTGATGCCAGTAACATACTTTTTGCAACTGGACCACCATCAGTATTAGCAATAAAAGCTGTTGGGCTTGGAACTCTCTTTACCCTGAATTCAGCTTTTCCCATATTACGTATTTTCCCTTTGTCGTTATGACTTACAGAAACATAAGCTTTACCAACACCTGATGGAACTTTAACAACCCAGCCATGACCTTCTTTTCTAATTGTACCGGCACTTATAGATGCGGTAATTTGAGATTCGGGAATACCTGAAGCTGATATGGTAACAGGGTTATCAACATTAGCATAGAATACATTCATCTTAGTAGGAGCTACACTGAGTGAAGGAGTCATTACAAAGTAATCACCTTCAAATGGATATGTTTTTGTAGCACCAGTTGGGTCAACAACTCTGATTTCACCTTTATAAGTCTGTAAACCGGTTGCGCCAGCACTAACGGTATATTTTGCTACACCATTTTCAGTAGGTACAGGTCTTCCATTTACAACCACATCCGGGTTCTGTTTAGTATCAATAGCAGCAACCATAATTTCTGCTTCAAATTGATCACCACTAAAAACCATTCTTGAATTAGGGATAACTCTTGCGGCAAGTTGATCAAACTTAAAGTCTTCAGCACTGATTGAATTAAAGAGAGTGCTAACAACGTCTCCCTCAACATTACGAACATCAGCGATGAGTTTGTTTAAGTAAGTCACATTGGCAGCCAAAATTGTATGATAGAAATTATGCATTTCCCAATTTTGTTTTGCACCACCTGCATCCTTAAAAGGTCCTTCTGTGTCAAGTCCGAGTTTTATTCCTTTCTTAACATCCGGAGCAAGACCAGCGAGAACATCAACTTTAAACTTTTCAATTTTAAGCTTTAGCTCACGAGCTTTACCCGCAGAACCATCTTGTGAATTACCAATAAAATAATTGGTAGTCTCATCATATTTATCTTTAGATTCAATTTGCCCTAGTGGGGTTATTTTTGCCTGGTCAACAGTTATACGCTCTGAGCGAGAAATAGCTTCCCATTTAACGCTTTCAATATAATCGACCATTTCATTTGATATACGGCGTACCTCTTTGGCTTTGTCCCAATAGGGACCTACTTTAGCTTCATTCAATTGATTTTGTTGCTCAAACCTGGCATAAGTTTCCATATTTTTAGCTCTGAGGTTTTCATTGGTACCCTCAATGCTATTATTTACGACAACGAAAGCCTCAATAATCTCAACCGACACATTTAAAGCGAGTAGCGCAGTCAACACCAGGTACATCATCGCGATCATCTTTTGTCGCGGTGTCTCCTTGTATCCAGCCATAATTTTCCTTTACTTATTAAGTTAACTATTAGTGATAAGCCCGCTTATTTCAAATTAACATTCATGGCAGCAAGCATATTGCCATAAACCTGGTTAAGTGCAGTAACCTTCTTGGTCAGGGTATCCATTTCCTGACGGTAGCGGTTAATGTCCTGGGCAGAATCACTTATGTTAGTTAAGTATTGGTTCAAAGTACTATGCAACTTAGCAGTATCATCAGATTGTGTGCTTGAATTCTTCAGTTGAAGTTCATAAGCTGCATTTAAAGCTGAGAGATTATTAGATAATTTCTGTAGCTGATCATTGTATTGTCTGTTATCAAAACCTGAGAAATCAAGTTTCTCAACAGATTTAGAAAGAGCCTGAGCACTTTGCTGATAACTTGCTGCAAACTGATTAGTTGTTTCAGTAGCTTTTGCAACATTAACTGATAAATCATTAACTGACTTACTGGCATTTGACAGATTACGGGTATAATCATTAGTAGCCACAGCAGCATTTGAAAGATCAGTCATCTTGCTTGCATTGTCGCTTAATGATCGTAACCCATTCCCGAGACTCTGAATAAGCTCTGGGCCAATTTTAGCTTTCTCAAGCATGTTATCAAGTTCCTGGGTAGGAGTTTTACCAGTTTTACTAGTAGATCCGCCATGATACATCCCAGCTAATTCGGGATAAACAAGGCTCCAATCGGGTTCTACGTGTGGTGGTTCAAAAGCTGAAAAGAAGAAAATTGCTGCTTCAGTTCCAAGTCCAATGATCAACATTAAATTTGCTCCCTGATAGTGGTTAATTTTGAATAAGGCTCCAAGAATAACAACTGATGCTCCCCAGCCATACAGTTTTGCCATGAAGTTTTTGAACCCCTTTCCTCTGACTAAATTGTTCAATCCCATGATTGTAATTGTTTGTGTTTAGTGAAAAATTGTTGTTTATTAGGCTACTAGTAATGAATTCAGATTTATTTTTTAATTATAGATCTTTGATGCTCTTGCAGGATTATCGTCTTTCTGGCGTCCCATAAAGTTCTGTACACAACGGAAGCCTATATAACTCTTTGATGTATCCTGATATTCATAAGTACGTGAGTTTACCTGCAGGTAATATGAAATGTCTTTCCATGAACCACCGCGAACAACTTTCCTCTTTAATGCAGGAGGATCACTGTCTTTAGCATTGTAATTATAAGATGGGTTCATATCCCAGGTAAAGTTGTAAGATGATTCATCGTATGCATCATTTGTCCATTCAGCTACGTTTCCCGACATATCATAAAGGCCGAAATCATTTGCCGGATAGTGTGCAACGATTACAGGAGTAAGTCCTCCATCGTCAACATAATTACCTCTGAGCGGTTTAAAGTTTGCAAGGAAACAACCTTTTTCATTGCGGCTGTAAGGACCACCCCAAGGATATGGACTAAATGAATTTCCACCACGTGCAGCCCATTCCCATTCAGCTTCTGTTGGCATTCTAAATTCATTAACAACTGCATTACCATGACCATTCAAATAGGCTCTGAGTAATTCAGTACGCCAGATACCAAATGCTTTTGCTTGTTTCCAGTTAACTCCAACTACTGGATAATTATCGTAAGCCGGATGCCAGAAATAGCGTTCTGTCATTGGGTCATTGTATGAATAAGCGTAGTCGTGTATCCATGACAAGGTATCAGGGTAAACATTAATAATTTCTTTTCTTACATAAAGTGACCTGTCTTTCAAACCTTGCGGACGATTTGCCAGACCAGCATTTACTGGATCACCTGCTGAAAAGTCTTTGCTTGATGCAGCACGGTAATCAACCCAGTAATATTCATAAAATAACTTACGTGTATCAATTTCTTTTTTGCGGAAATATCTTTCATGTTCAGGAAGGAACATTTCTTCCAGGGCATCCCGTTCTTCTTCACCGTTCCACTTGATCTCAGTTTTCCAGTTTAGGAAAGGAGGATCGTAAGTTTCACCTGTTTTCTTATTTTCTTCAATAAGAAAATCTTCAGGTTTAACATCTCCTAAACGGCGACGTGCAATAGAGTCACGAACCCAAAACACAAACTGACGGTATTCGTTATTTGTGATTTCAGTTTCATCCATATAAAAGGCACTAACCGAAACGGTTCGTGGATCATTAATATGTGCGTAGGGCACATCCTGATCGCCAACTCCCATGGTGAAACTCCCCATTGGTATGTAAGCCATACCATAAGGATCGGGTTGGTAAAATTTTTCTCGTTTTGATACACCTACTAATTCTCCATTGCCTGAGTTACCGCAGCTACTCAATATAAGCGCAGCAATGATGTAGTTGAAGAGTTTTTTCATGTTTATTACCTGATTTTAATGCAAATAACGGATTTCCTAATGTTTTAGTATTGGATTTTCCCCGATTTTGATCGACAAAAATAACAATATAATATTTCCGTACAACTTTTTATTTACAAGAATCGTGTGTTACGGAAACTTTTTTTCGTTTTCTCCAATTCCAGCTTGAAACAATACCTGACCATAACCTCATGACTACCTGCTCCACCTACTTTAGAAAGAGGTATATCATAAGCATACCCAAGACTCAGATCCTTAATATTTAAGCCTAGCATAACTGCTGCTGTTTCCTGAAAACGATAGGTTAGTCCTCCCCAAAACTTCCTGTTATATTCTAATATCCCATTAATATCAAACTGTGTTGTATTGCCATCAAATTTAACAAAAACACTTGGTGTAAAAACAAATGCCGGGTTCCTTACCCACGATAATTCATAACCTGCCGTGCCATAATAATGTCGAACAAGCTTAAATTCACCCGTACTTTTCCCCAATTGGCGTGAACTCTCCAATAATTGTGAACCCGAAAGACCAAAATGTAATCCCGCCGGCTGCAAATAGAAAATTCCAAAGCCCAAATCAGTAAACATGGTACTCTCTTGCGCTCCGCTTATTGCCGGATCCTGCTCAACTGGTTTTAATTTACTAAAATCAAGCGACTTGTTTAAGAAACCTACATTAAAACCAATCCCTAATTTACCACTTGAAAGTGCCTTTGTATATGAATATCCCAATCTTACATAAACATCCTTAAAGTAACCTATCTTATCTTGCATCACTGCAGCCGAGACCCCTCCATGTAAAAACTTTATTGGTGCATCACCACTTACAACAAATGTCTCCGGCGCCACATGGTTGCCATCTTCATCGTTAAATCCTACCCACTGTTGCCTCACAATACCAGTTACACATATTGCATCACGCAACCCGGCGTATCCCGGATTTACCGTAGTATGATTAAACATGTTTAATGTAAATTGCGGCTCCTGCTGACCCTTAACGATTGAAGGACTCAGTATCAGGACTAAAACCAGCAAACTGGAAGTAATTAAAAACTCACAGCAGTCGGAAATACTTTTCATCGCAACATTGATAAGATTGTTTTATAGACTAAAAATACTCTGATTAGCTTACAAATACTCAAAATAAGCCATCAGTAAATCAGAAAGTAATTCCTTTATTAATCTAAAATTATCACAAAAGTAATACATTATGAATATAAACAATGACTTCAAAAAAAAAGTTCCTGCAAACTTATTTCATTCTTAAAGCGAAAAGTTAAACGATTTGCACCACGCTTTATTGTGTAGTAGCTTTGTAGCGTTTTTCATACTAAAAGTAAGATTATGGCATTTGTACAAAATGAGAAGTTTTTTTCGGCTAAATGGTTCAAAGCTTATGCGCTCATTATTATCGGATCTTTTATCCTGGCAACCGGTTTTGTTTTCTTTATTAACCCCTATAATATCGTGCCGGGCGGTGTTTATGGTATTGGTATTATTGTGCATCATTTAACTGTTGGCACGTTCTCGTTTTGGCCAACAGGTATCCCTATTGGACTTTTCGGACTGGTACTGAATATTCCCCTAACCTATCTTGGAATCAAGATCCTGGGTCCCCGCTTTGGTATAAAAACTATCATCGGCTTTGTACTTACCTCTGTCTTTATGGATTTGCTTACCTATTTCTTTGGTGAAAATGATCCTCTCGGACTATCAGGAGATATCTTTATGGCCTGTGTTTTTGGCGGAGTACTGATTGGTTTTGGATTAGGACTTATTTTTAACGCTAAAGCTACTTCAGGCGGTTCTGATATTATTGCCATGATAATTTCAAAATATACCCGTTTACCTCTTGGCCAATTAATGATATATGTTGATTCTACTATCGTATTATTTGGTCTGATCGTTTTCAGAGATTGGCGTATTCCATTGTACTCCTGGATAGTAATTTTTGTTACAGGTAAGGTAATCGATATTACGATGCAGGGTGTTAGCTACGATAAAATGCTTGTCATTATTTCGGATAAATTTGAATTAATACGCGAAAAAATTATTAATGATCTACATAGAGGGGGTACTTATATCCCTGGAAAAGGGATGTATAATAATAGTGATAAAACTCTCATCTTTACAGTACTCAACCGTCGTGAACTGTCTATTCTTCAGGAATATATTCATACTATTGACCCCATAGCATTTGTTACTGTTGTGGATGCTAATGAGATACTGGGCGAAGGATTCCGATCACTTAGTGATAAGGTTTCCGAATTTTAAATTGACTGTTTTAATAATTTTAATAATAATACTGCTATGCCTTTTCTTCAAACCGACCGTTTATTTACACGTAAATGGTTCATATCATATGCTCTGATCATTGTTGGGACTTTTCTGGTTGCAACCGGATATGTGTATTTCATAACACCTTATAAAATAGTACCGGGTGGAATTTATGGTATCTCTATTGTGCTGCACCACATGCTTGGAACACCTGTTGGTTTAACCGCTCTCCTGTTTAATATACCTCTAACAATTATAGGTACTAAGGTTTTAGGTCCTCGTTTCGGAACAAAAACAGTTGTCGGATTTATACTTACTTCAGTTTTTGTCGACACATTGTCATTTTTCACTCAATATAAACCATTGGTTGAAAATGATCCTTTCCTCTCTTCTGTTTTTGGCGGTGCGCTTGTTGGTGCCGGTGTTGGCCTGATCTTTAAATCAAAAGCAACATCCGGCGGTTCCGATGTAATTGCAATGATTATTGCCCGCTTTACACGTATGCCTCTCGGACAACTTATGATGGCCGTTGATTCATGCATTGTGCTCGTTGGTTTTATTGTATTCCGCGACTGGAGTATCCCTTTATACTCCTGGATAACAATCTTTGTGATGGGAAAGACTATTGATACTATATTGTCAGGTGTAAATTATGAAAAGACAATATTCATTGTTTCAGACAAGCACGATGAAATACGCGATAAGATCATCAATGATCTTAATCGTGGGGGCACTTTCTTACAAGGTGAGGGCATGTTTAACGGACAGTCGAAGAAAGTAATCTTTACTGTTGTTAACCGGCGTGAACTGGCAATGCTTGAAGAATTCATCAATAAAATTGATTCCAAAGCATTCCTCACAATAATGGATGCTCATGAGATTCTTGGACAAGGTTTTAAGTCCCTCAATGAAAAACTGGAAGAATGAACCAATAACCTGAAGAATAATGATACTACTACTGCTATTTAAACAGTTTCATAATATCATTCCCATTCGCCAGGATTAATAATCCAAAGAGAAGAACCATTCCTATAATCTGAGCATACTCGAGGAACTTATCCGATGGCTTACGTCCTGTGATGATTTCATACAAAAGAAAGAGCACGTGACCACCATCGAGTGCAGGAATAGGAAGTACATTCAGTATTGCCAGCATAATTGACAGAAATGCTGTAAGACTCCAGAATGCCAACCAGTCCCATTCTGCAGGAAATATATTTCCAATTGATATAAAACCTCCAACTGATTCATAAGCTTTAACCTCAGGTTGAAAGAGCAATTTCAACTGCTTCAGATAATTCCCCACTTGTTTCCATGTTCTGGTGAAACCGGCCGGAATAGCAGAGAAGAATGAATAGTGTCGTTCACTTATTTTAAATATTGCGGAAGGCTCAATTAAGAATGCTCCAATCTTTGCATTCTTATCTAATTTAACATCAAAACTTAAGGTGTCAACACCCCTCACTGCTTTAATACTAATATCTTTCCCGGCATTCTGTGCAAGTACAGCTTTATACTGATCAAAGTACAGCAGTATAGAATCATTAATACCTATAATCCTGTCATTGATCTTTAATCCTGCAGCCTCTGCCGGGGAGTCTTTAAAGAACTTACCTATAATGAAAGGAACCCTTGGACTGATGAATTCAGCCGATTGATGTTTTAGTAAACGTGCAACAAAACCCTCAGGAATATTAACGGTATATGGTTCTCCATTCCTCAGAACTTGAATTGTTTTTGCATTATCAAGAATAATCTTACCAGGAATTTTATAAAAATCTTCAACATGCTCATTATCTATGGTGAGAATTTTATCGCCATCTCTTAAACCCATTTGTTCTGCGAGTGAATCAGCAACTATTCCATATTTAACCTCCGATGTTGGTAAATACTGTTCACCCCAAGCCCATAATATACCTATATATATAGCAATAGCCAGAAGAATATTAACAGTTACCCCTCCAAGCATAATTATAAGTCGCTGCCAGGTAGGTTTTGATCTAAACTCCCATGGCTGTGCAGGTTGCTTCATCTGTTCCTTATCCATCGACTCATCAATCATACCGGCAATCTTCACATAACCACCTAATGGTATCCATCCCATTCCATATTCAGTTTCACCCTTTTTGAACTTAAAAAGAGAAAACCATGGATTGAAAAACATGTAGAATTTTTCAACTCGTGTCCTGAATGTTTTAGCAGCAATAAAGTGACCTAATTCATGAAAGATTACCAGTATTGATAAACTTAAAAGGAGCTGTGCAGCTTTAATAATAATTTCCATATATGGTATTTAATAATTTGCAATTAACAAAGATAGTAAGTTAAGGTTTTAATGTCGTCTTTTTACACAATTCATCCGCTTTTTTGCGAATGGATTTATTTGTTTCAAACAGAGAATTAAGATCTGGTGACTGAATAAATTCAGCAGTATTCATGCATGATTCAATTATTTCAGGAATAGCAGTGAATGATATTTTTCCACATAAAAATGACGATACGGCAATTTCATTTGCTGCATTCATTATACATGGCATATTCCCTCCGCGCGACAATGCTTCATAAGCCAAACCAATGCATGCAAATGTTTTACGGTCGGGCAATTCAAAAGTCATGTTATTAAGGTCGGTTATACTGATGCGTCCAAAATCAGCATCCAACCTGTAGGGGTATGAAAGTGCATACTGAATTGGTAGTTTCATATTTGCTACACCTAACTGAGCTTTAAGAGACCCATCTCTGAATTGAACCATGCTGTGTACAACTGATTGGGGATGTACAAGTATCTCAATCTGTTCGGGATTAAGGTCAAACAACCATTTCGCTTCAATTACCTCTAATCCTTTATTCATCATTGTGGCCGAATCAATGGTAATCTTATTTCCCATTGTCCAATTTGGATGTTTTAATGCCTGTGATACAGTTACTTTATTAAGCTCCTCAAGTTGCATACCTCTGAAAGGGCCACCCGATGCAGTGAGATAAATCTTTTCGGGACTGCTCAATTCGCCTGCTAAACATTGAAAGATTGCCGAATGTTCCGAATCAACCGGCAACAGAGGAACGTTCTTCTTTTTTGCCAGATCAGTTATCATTTGTCCGGCAACTACCAACACTTCTTTATTTGCAATAGCAATTGCTTTACCTGCATTAATTGCACTCACAGTAGGCTTCAATCCCGCAAATCCAACCATTGCATTTAAAACAATGTCAATGGTTTCCATTTCAACTATTTGATTCAGCGATTCACTGCCTGTATAGACTTTTATATCAAGACTATCAAGTGCTGAAAATACCTTTTGATAAAGATCTTCATTGGTAATAACAACACTGTCGGGTCTGAATTCGGATGCTTGCATTATAAGCAGATCAGAGTTATTGTTGGCGGCAAGAACAACCACCTCAAATAAATCCTTATAATTACTGATTACTTCAAGAGTCTGAGTTCCAATTGAACCGGTTGAACCTAAAATGGCAATACGTCTTTTCATTTCAGGAACTTAAAAAATAATAAAATCTTCAGGATTCACAGGGCTACCATTTATCCAAAGCTCAAAATGCAGGTGAGGACCTGTTGTGTATTCACCCGATTCACCGATAATAGCTATACTCTCCCCTGCGCGCACGTAAGCACCTTGTTTTCGCAATAGTACAGAGTTATGTTTATACACACTTACAACATTATTTGTATGCTGAATAGCAATTACATGTCCGGTTTCAGAACTCCATTCCGAAAAGATCACTACACCATCATACACTGCTTTTATCGCCTCATTCTTTCGAGCAACAACATCTACTCCAAAATGCTTTGCTGAAGCATTGAATTTACTTGTAACAATACCTTTTATAGGAGGGAAAAATCCTGGAATACCAACAGCCCTTGTAGCTTTCTTTCCTGCATCGGCTCCAGCGGTCAGATTATACCGGTTATTCTTCTCATAATCGGCACGTAATAAAGAATCTTCTTTCGATTTTTTTAATGTGATATTAGCATACTTAGCATATCCTGATGTATCAGGTGAAGGTGTACCTGCTATCCCATAATCGGTTTCATCTTTTAATACTTTACGCATGTTGGTTATATACAGATCTTTATCTTTAAAGGCCTTTTCCAGCGAATCAGTCTTTAACTGCATCTCATATAATTCTTCCTGCACATTTGTGTCATTGTAACCCGGTATATATTCTTTTAACGGGGTAAAAGCAATTAAGTATGTTGTGAGAAATATCAATATAATTGCTAACATTCCGAGCACCACAAAAACATTCATTCTTGAGAGCCTGAAGGATAACTTCTCTTCAAAAGTATCTTCATTCAGTATTACCAGACGATATTTATCGCGCAGTTTTTGATACCAACGAACTTTCTTTTCCTGAAACTCATTCTTATTCTTCCTTGATGCCATTATGATCAATTGCAAATCAGTTGCAAAGATAGGTTTTTTAAATTAAGCTAAATGACACGAAACATATGCCTTTTTCTTACTTCCTATTCTTAAAAAGTTTAAATAATTCATTAAGGATTAATGGAACCAGTCCAAGAAATATCGCCATTATCCAACCTTTAAGATCAAGCATCTGCAATCCGAAAGCTTTTTGCATAAAGGGGATTTCAATGATTAAAAGTTGAGCTACAATGCCAAATACTATTGCACCGATAAGATATTTATTGGTGAACAAACCAATGGTAAAAATTGACTTCTTACTACTTCGCATAGCGAGCGAATAAAACATTTGAGTAGAAACAAGCACCATAAAAGCCATTGTTCGTGCATAAGAATTTATTTCAACCGAAACCTTGTCAAATGGTGTAAATCCATGTTCAAAATAACCATACCAGAATGCAAGGATGGTAAGAGCACCTATTAACATTCCTCCAAGCATTGCATGTAACCATGAACCATTTGCAAAAAAGCTTTCTTTAGGATTGCGTGGCTTTTCATTCATTACATCGGGATCACCCGGATCCATACCTAAAGCAATTGCCGGTAGTGAATCGGTTAACAGATTTATCCACAGAAGCTGCACTGCCAGCAAAGGTACCTGCCACCCTATTACAAGTGTTACAAACATTGCAATCACTTCGCCAAGATTACAAGTCAACAGAAATATCACCGCTTTCTTTATATTATTGTAAATATTCCGGCCTTGTTCTATTGCTGTTACGATAGTTGCAAAATTATCATCGGTCAAAATCATATCCGATGCCCCCTTCGCAACATCAGTACCTGTTATTCCCATGGCAACACCTATATCGGCTGCACTAAGTGATGGAGCATCATTTACACCATCACCCGTCATTGAAACTATATTACCTTGTTTCTTTAATGCTTTAACTATCTTAACCTTATGCTCAGGTGACACTCGTGCATATACCCTGTAATTAGAAATAGTATTTGCAAACTGTTCTTCTCCAAGCCTGTCAATTTCCTGACCCGTTATAGCCTGTTCTCTGTTTTCAGCTATACCAAGATCAGTAGCAATTGCATAAGCAGTATTCTTATGATCTCCGGTGATCATGATGGTTGTAATACCTGCATTTCTGGCAAGATCTATAGAATTTTTCACTTCTTCTCTTGGAGGATCTATCATTCCAACCAATCCAATCAGAACAAGATCCTTTTCCATTTCATCACTCTCCAGCACCCTGTCAACTGTTTTATATGCAGCTCCCAACGTGCGTAGTGCATCATCTGATAATGTATGAGTAGCTTGTTTTATCTTTTCCCGATGACTATCTGTAAGAGGGATAACCTGACCATTTTCAACTATATGAGTGGTAATTTTTATCAGATTATCAATAGCTCCTTTGGTATATACTGTAAAGTGCCCTTCCTGATCTTCTGCTAAAACCGACATTAACTTACGGTTGGAGTCGAATGCATATTCTCCTTTACGTTTATTTTCTTCACCAAGTTTCTTCCTGTCAATACCCACATCGTCACCAAAGAACAACAAAGCAATCTCTGTAGGATCTCCTGTTATTTTCTCTTTTTCAACAGTTGCATCAGAGCAAAGAATCATTGTTTTTGCAAGCAACTTAATATCATCTGCAATCTCATTTTCTCCTTTACGCTTAATGGTTGCATTACTAGTTAAAGTAACACATTTTACAACGGTCATCTTGTTCTGGGTAAGCGTTCCTGTTTTATCCGAACAAATAATATTTACAGAACCAAGAGTTTCAACAGCAGGTAAGCGTTTAATTATGGCATTTTTATGCGACATGGCAGTAACACCAACTGAAAGCACTACTGCAACAATTGCAGCCAGACCTTCAGGAATTGAGGCAACAGCAAGAGATACTGAAGTAAGAAACATCTCTGCAAGGTTCCTGCCTTGAATTACCGAAATGGCAAATATGAAAATACAGATGCCAATAGCAACCTTCCCTAAGAGTTGTCCTAATTCACTCAACCTGATCTCAAGAGGGGTTTTCTCCTCCACATTTGAATCGAGGAAACCGGCAATTTTACCAACTTCAGTCTGCATGCCTGTTTCAATAACAACCCCTGCACCTCTGCCATAAGTAACCAGATTGGTCATAAAACCAAGGTTTTCCCTGTCACCAATAGGTGTATCTTCATCGTAAATCAAATTTTCATCCTTTTCGGATGGAACTGACTCTCCTGTCAATGCTGATTCTTCAATCTGAAGATTTATCGATTCGATAATTCTGATGTCAGCGGCAACGTACCTGCCTGCATCAAGCACCAGGATATCACCGGGCACGAGCATTTCTGCTTCAAGTTCCTGGACTGAACCATCTCGTCTGACCAGTGCCTTAGGTGATGACATTTTTTGCAATGCTTCAATTGCCTTACCGGCTTTCACCTGCTGAATTACTCCCAAAATAGCGTTGATTATTATGACCAGCATTATGATCACTGCATCAACATACTCTCCCATCAACACAGTTATTAAAACTGCAGCAAAAAGAACATAAATCAACCAGTCGCGCAACTGGTTGATAAACATCATAAATACACTTTTTTGCTTTTTAGCCTCAAGTTTATTGGGGCCATATATGCCGCGCCTTTTTAGCACTTCTTCTTCACCCAATCCTTTTACAGGATCCACATTAAGCTCCTGAAGGACTTCATCCTTAGTTTTTGTGTGCCACATTTAATTACTATTTCAATATCAAGCTTCAGGTGATGCATTCTGCATTTGATTCATGCGTTCCATTTGTTCCATATCCATATAAAATACTTCCCATAAATGGCCATCAGGATCCTGAAATCCATGTTGATACATCCAACCCAAATCCTGTAACTTATTAGGAGTTGTGGCTCCGGCTTCAATGGCCCTCTTTATCATCTCATCAACAGCATCTCTTGAATCAGTTGATAAAGATACAATCACTTCGGTTGATGTTGTAGCATCAGAAATAGCCTTTGGAGTAAAAGTTTTAAAGAAGTCTTCAGTAACCAGCATCACAAAATTATCTTCACTCACTACCATACAGGTAGCATTTTGATCTGTAAACTTTGGATTAAAATTATAGCCAAGCTTTGTAAAAAATTCAATTGATCGGTTTAAGTCCTTAACAGGCAGATTAACAAACATCTTTGTTGACATAGCTTCTTTGTTTATGAGGTTTATAATATCTTAAACATTAAACACCTGATGATGGAGAAAGTACTTATGAATATATTTGTCTTCTTAAGATTAAACCAGATACACGAATATGAAAAAGTATGAGTTTGATGCTGTTATTCAATCGCATGGAGAAATAGATGCTGCCTATATTGATTTCCCTTATGATGTTGAAACTGAATTTGGAACTAAAGGACAAGTGAAAGTTATAGCAACTTTTGATGGGACTGAGTATCGTGGATCATTAGTTAAAATGGGTCATCATTGTCATTTGCTGGGAATTACAAAAAAAATTAGGGCGCAAATCAATAAACAACAGGGCGAAGCTGTACACGTAGTATTATATAAAGATGAGGAAGAACGTGTAGTGGTAGTACCTGACGATCTGCAGCAATTATTAGATACTGATAAAAACCTATCCCATCTTTTTAACAAGCTTTCTTACACGCACCGTAAAGAATATGTTAACTGGATTAACGAAGCTAAAAAAGAAGAAACCCGAAAAAAGAGACTTGAGAAAACAATTCAAATGATTGAGCGTAAAGCGAAGTGACAAAAGGGGTTTAGCGTTCAGCGTTCGGTGTTCAGCGTTCAATTATGCATTATAAATCATTCATTAACCTTAATTAATGCACTTACTGACTGATAAATCATTCAGAAACAGAGCTTCTTTACTATACAATCTGCATGTAATGTATTAACTCCCAGCGATCTCCTCGCTTCGCTACGAGATGACGGGTTCTGTCAATACATTGGGTGGAAAGTGAGGGCGCCTGGAAAGTCAGTAACAATTTTAGTTCTTTTTGACAGGCGCCCTCACTTTCCTTATTCTAATTGATGGAAATCGTCATCCTGAACGAAGTGAAGGATCTCATTATCATTCCGACGAAGGAGGAATCGAATTATTATTCAAAGTACGGAATTTAACCAGCTGAAGATTGAAAGAGATGATAATCCCCATTTT